>JANQML010000083.1 GCA_028280105.1 Desulfobacula sp.
ATTTCTTCACTTTGACATTCAGAGCACTGGGCAGAAATCAGATTGGGTCAAGACCGTTTCCGGCCAGGGCCTCCCACTTCCGGGTCATCGCACATGGCCAGCCATTCCCCTTCACAATAATGTTCCCAGGCCTTTTTAAACGATGGCGGTGTGGTGACCACTCCGTTTTCCAGCCGGCAACCGATTTCGTCTCCTTCCTTGAATGTCGGGAGAATCTCTTTAATGGCCAGGGTTCTGGCTTCGGATACGATCATGTCGATCATTTTTTTATTAAAGGTTTTAAACTGCTCGGTTTCAACCATTCTTATCTGTTCATGCAAAACAAAATCAACATCTCTTCTATCAGCGATTAGTTGTGGCATAGGTATTTTCCCTGTTGTTAAGGTTTAATGTGATCGGTTTTTAAGCACAATTATCTGTAAAGCAAAAAAGACAGGCTTGTCAACTCAACACGTACAAAAAGGTTCTCTGGAAACTTGATCAAAATTTTTTACCGTGATTTAATAATCTGCGGTTGCCGTACGGCCGGCTTAATTGAATGGTTGTCTGCATGGCTGTTGATGTTTATTCTATAGAATAATCCGGCAGCCGGGAATGGCTCCGGCTTAAAGTTGACTGATTCAAGGAGAGAGTATGAGAACGCTTCAGAATAAAACCCCCAGGTATGTTTTAGTCGGTATCCTGTCCATCATAGGTATGAGCCTGTTTTTTCTGGCAGGGTGTATGCCCCAAAAAAACGGGTACCAGTCGGGAATGGCATCCGGTCCGGGGCAACCGTCGGTTGTCGACCCGTCCGATCTTAAGCCGGGTATTTCAGTAAGATATTTATACGGGTTCTGGCGTCATATAAATGAAATGCCGGATGCCGAACAGTTTGCTAAAAAGGGTAAACCCGGGGAGCCCATTTTATTCATCAACCACCGGTTTGGAAATAAGCAGGTGTTCGGCAGCGGCAAAAGCCGTGGGGTGGGGGTTCTGATGGAAGGATTCATTCACCTGGATCTGCCCGGTGCCTGGGAATTTAAAGTTCGATCCAATGACGGCATTAGAATGGTAATCGGTCAGACCCTGGTGGCGGATGATCCGGATCAGCATTCGGATCGGTTTTCGCAGCCCATGGGGTTTACGGCCGGGAAACCGGGATATTTTCCGTTGATGATTCAGTATTTTCAGCGAAAAGGAACCGCCACACTGGAATGCTATTGGAAACGGCCGGGTGAAACAGACTTTGTCATAATTCCGGAAAAAGCCTATCGGCATATTCCCGAATAAAACGATAGATGCGGATAAAAATTCCCCCGGTTTAACGGCCTTTTACAGATAACGCCGGATTATGGGTTTACGCAGAAAAAATGTTGTGGTACAGGAGATGAATGGATATTAAATGCTGGGGCTCAAGGGGCTCAATCCCCGTTTCCGGAAAAGAGTATATCAAATACGGCGGTGACACCACCTGCATCGAAATTACAGCAAAAAGCGGCGAAACGATTATCGTTGACGCCGGGACCGGAATTCGCCGGCTGGGTAACTCTCTGATTGAGCGACATATACTCAGCTGTCACCTTTTGTTTACCCATGTCCACTGGGATCATATCCAGGGGCTGGCATTTTTTAGACCCTTGCAGTTTAAAACCGCTGAAATCATCATACAGGACCGCAGATTCTATGATATCAACACCCGGGATGTTTTAAACGAGATCTTAAAACAACCCTTTTTTCCCATTGCGATTACCGATTTAAATGCAAAACTGGTTTTTAACCCGGCCTTGGAGAACAGATTCCGGATCGGTTCCGTTGATGTGGAAACGATTCCCACCAGCCATCCCGGCGGCGGCCTGGGGTATAAATTCACCGAAGACGGGGCCTCTTTGGTTTTTATGACGGACAATGAGCTGGGGTTTGTCCATCCCGGCGGCCGGACATTTGATGATTACCAGGCCTTTGTAGCGGACGCCGATTTATTGATCCACGACGGTGAATATACGCCTGAAGAATATCAGCGAAACATTCAGTGGGGGCATTCCAATTATCTGGATGTGCTTGAGCTTGCCGTAAAAGCCGATGTGAGACAATTGGGGCTGTTTCACCAGAATCAGAACCGGACAGATGATGAAGTCGATGCAATGGTCACTGTCTGCAGGGCAGCGCTGAAAAAAAGGAACCTGTCCCTGGATTGTTTTGCCGTGGCCTGCGATATGGATTTTCATCTATAGGCAGCGAGTGGAAATAACCTTTACATATTGCGCCGAATTTTTATTCGTATTCAAGGCGGGAAAAGGCGCGCATAACGAGCTATGTAAGCCTTTTCCCAACGAAGAATACGGATAAAA
>JANQML010000100.1 GCA_028280105.1 Desulfobacula sp.
CAGAAGAGATCGGTTTTCCCGTCATATTAAAACCGGCAGCAGGCGGTGGCGGCAAAGGCATGCATATTGTAAACACCCCGGAAGAACTGCCTGGTGCCCTGTCCCAGTCCCGGCAGGAAGCCGAAAAGGCCTTTGGTGATAACAGCGTTCTCCTGGAGCGGTATATATCCGCACCCCGGCATATTGAAATACAGATTATGGCCGACAGTTTCGGCAATGTTGTCTATCTGGGCGAAAGAGAATGCTCCATACAGCGCCGGTATCAGAAAATTATTGAAGAAGCGCCTTCCATAGCGGTGAGTCCCTCTTTGAGAGAGAAGATGGGGACAGCGGCCTGCAATCTTGCCAGGCAGGCCGGATACACAAATGCCGGCACCGTGGAGTTCATGCTGGACAGTGAAGAGAATTTCTATTTTCTGGAGATGAATACCCGGTTACAGGTGGAACACCCGGTAACCGAAATGATCACCGGTCTCGATCTGGTTGAAATGCAGCTGCAGGTGGCCTCGGGCCAGCCCCTTCCCATTACCCAGGAAGAGGTGTCGCTCAAGGGCTGGTCAATGGAGGCCCGGATCTGCGCGGAAGATTCCGCAAGGGGTTTTGTTCCCTCCACGGGAATGATCACCCGGTATGCAGAACCCCGGGGCAAACATATCCGGGTGGACAGCGGGTTTAAAGAGGGCAGCCGGATCAGTATCTATTATGACTCGCTGATGGCCAAGGTCATCGCATACGGAGCGGACAGGGAAGAGGCCAGGAATACACTGGTGGACGGGTTGAACGGATACCATGTGGAAGGCCCGTTAACCAACATTGATTTTGCCAATGCCATCATCAATCATCCCCAGTTTATCGAGGGCCGCCTGTCAACCGATTTTATCGCCGAAAATATGGAGTCATTGCTGGATACGGCCAATCCGCCGGAGTACCACCTCCATTGTATGGCCGTGGCTGCGGTCCTGGTTCACCATAACCGGCGCAACCTGGAGGTTGAATCCCTTAAACCGATGACCGCAACCGTTGGCGGCGCTAAAAAACAGAGTCAGACAAGCGAGTACCGGGTCCGGGCCCATAATGACACCTTCTCTGTCCGGCTTTCCAGGGGCAGGGATGAACACCAGTGGGAATTATCGGTAGACGGAAAGGACTACCAGGTCGTAAGCCCTGAATTTGAATTTTACCGGCGCCGGATCAAATTGTCGATTAACGGCAAATCCCACCGGTTCCGCCTGCAAACCCACGGCAGTTTTTTATGGGCGGCATTCTGCGGCATCACCCGCACCATTGAAATTTATGACCCAAGAGAATGGGAATTAATCCGGCATATGCCGGCATCGGTTAAATCGGTTGCCGAAAACATCCTGGAATGTCCCATGCCGGGCCTGGTGGTGGACATACGGGCCAAAAAAGGAGACACGGTTTATAAAGGCCAGGAGTTGGTCATTCTTGAATCCATGAAAATGGAAAGCGGGGTGGCCTCTCCCTGTGACGGAATCGTGGATGATGTGCTGGTGGAAATCGGCCAAACAGTCGAATCAAGGGATATGCTGATCCGGTTTTCCTAATAATAAACATCCTGGTACAGAGAACCGGGGTTTTACTTTAAACGAATATAGTTCCTTTAGAAAAACGTTCAATTTTGTTCAAGCTAAAGGCGGATAAAAATCTTAACCGGAAAAATACCCGGGATATTGGGAGGTTGCGCTCCTCTCCGGGCTGAGGGTTAAAACGTTTATCCGGCGCAAAAACAGGGCAAAAGCGGGCGTTTTTCTACGGGAACTAAATGTATAGAATCACCATAAACCCAAATAGAATAGGAATGTCAAAACATGAAAGCATTATTAGCGCTTGAAGACGGTCGCCTGTTTCCTTGCAAGAGTTTTACCGGCCCCGGTGAGACCAAAGGAGAGATCGTTTTCAATACCAGTATGACCGGATATCAGGAGATCCTGACCGATCCGTCCTATTACGGCCAGATGGTCACCATGACCTATCCGCTGATCGGCACCTACGGTATCAGTCCCGAGGATATCGAGTCCGGCCGGATCCAGGCGGCTGCGTTGATCATCAAAGAGTACCAGGAATACCCCAGCAACTTCAGATCCACCGGCACCCTGGCCGACTACCTGATCAAAAGCCATGTGCTGGGAATTGAGGATCTTGATACAAGGGCCTTGACTCGCCACATCCGAAAATCAGGGGCCATGCGGGCGGTTATCTCCACCTCGGACCTGGACCCGGCATCTTTGGTTGAGAAGGCCCGGCAGGTTCCGCCCATGAAAGGAAGGGACCTGGTGGACCATGTCACGACTGAGCAGCCGTATTTCTGGAAAGACAACCAGCCGGATTACATCGATCCTAAACTATTGAACGACACCGGATCGATTTGGGGGAACAACGGCCAAAAGCACACCGTAGCCGCCCTTGATTACGGCATCAAGTACAATATCATCCGCTGTCTTGAACGGGTGGGATGCCGGGTCCTGGTTCTGCCGGCCCGCACCGATGCAACAACCATCCGGAACCTGAATCCGGACGGCATCTTTCTGTCCAACGGCCCGGGAGATCCCGAACCCCTGACCTATGCCGTGGACACGATAAAAGAGTTGCTGGGATTTAAACCCATCTTCGGCATCTGCCTGGGGATGCAGCTGCTGGGACTGGCAATGGGAGCCAAAACCCAGAAGATTAAATTCGGCCACCGCGGCGGTAACCAGCCGGTCAAAAACATGGAGACCGGCCGGGTGGAAATCACCTCTCAGAACCACGGGTTTGCCGTGGACCTGAACACCATAAAAAAAGACCAATCCGAAATCACCCATATCAATTTAAACGAAGACTCCCTGGAAGGGATCAAAGATGATGCGGTCCGGGCCTTTGCCGTGCAGTATCATCCCGAAGCATCCCCCGGCCCTCACGATTCAGCCTATCTTTTTAACCAATTTGCGAAAGTGATTGAAAATGCCAAAGCGTAAAGACTTAAAAAAAATACTGATCATCGGCGCGGGTCCCATTATCATCAGCCAGGCCTGCGAATTTGACTACTCCGGCACCCAGGCCTGCAAAGCCCTAAAAGAAGAAGGCTTTGAAGTGATCCTGGTCAACTCCAACCCGGCCACCATCATGACCGACCCTGAAACCGCAGACCGGGTCTATATCGAACCGATCACCCCGGAAACCGTTTGCAAGGTCATTGAAAAAGAACGGCCCGATGCCCTGTTGCCCACCCTGGGCGGCCAGACCGGTTTAAACACCGCCATAGAAGCCGCCAAAACCGGCATACTGGAAAAGTACAATGTGGAAATGATCGGAGCCTCGGTTGAATCCATCAACAAGGCCGAAGACCGGGAGCTGTTCCGAAATGCCATGGAAAAAATCGGCCTGAGAATCCCCAAAAGCGGATTTGCCCACAATATGGACGATGTGGAAACCATCTCCCAGCGGATCGGATTCCCCATCATTGTCCGGCCCGGTTTTACCCTGGGCGGCACCGGCGGCGGCGTGGCCTACAATGCCGATGAACTCAATCGCCTTTGCAAAGCCGGACTGGACGCCAGCCTCAACACCCAGGTCATGCTGGAAGAATCCGTGCTGGGCTGGAAAGAGTATGAACTGGAGGTCATGCGGGATAATGCCGACAATGTTGTCATTGTCTGCGCCATTGAAAACATCGACGCCATGGGGGTCCACACCGGGGACTCCGCCACCGTGGCCCCGTCCCAGACCCTGTCCGACAAAGAATACCAGCAACTGCGGGATGCATCCATTGACATCATGCGCGAGATCGGTGTGGACACCGGAGGATCCAATGTCCAGTTTGCCGTCAACCCCGAGGACGGGGAACTCATTGTCGTTGAAATGAACCCCCGGGTATCCAGAAGCTCGGCTCTGGCCTCCAAAGCCACCGGATTCCCCATTGCCAAAATCGCGGCCAAACTGGCGGTCGGGTACACCCTGGATGAAATCCCCAACGATATCACCGGTGAAACCCTGGCCTGTTTTGAACCCTCCATTGACTATTGCGTCGTAAAAATCCCCCGGTGGGCCTTTGAAAAATTCCCTGAAGCGGAAGACACCCTTTCCACGGCCATGAAATCGGTGGGGGAAACCATGTCCATCGGCCGGACATTCAAAGAGGCCTTTCAAAAGGGATTAAGGTCCCTGGAAACCGGCCGGTCCGGGTTCGGTGCCGACGGCAAAGACCCCGCCCCGGGTTCGGTGGCCGGAAACGAATTGGAATACAAGTTGTCCACCCCCAACTCCCAGCGGCTCTTTTACGTCAAATATGCCATCGAGCACGGTATGCCCATTACCATGCTCCATGAGATGACCCACATCGATCCCTGGTTTTTGAATCAGATGAAACAGATCGTGGACCTTGAGAAACAGATCAAGCTGGCCGGAAAAGACCTGCCCCGGGACCTGTTTGAACAGGCCAAAAAATACGGGTTCTCAGACCGGCAGCTGGCCTGTCTCACAGATCTGACCGACAAACAGATCGAACAGAAGAGAAAAGATCTGGACCTGGTTCCGGTATACAAGCTGGTGGACACCTGTGCCGCAGAGTTCAAAGCCCAAACCCCCTATTACTACTCCACCTATGAAACCGAATGTGAGGCAAGGGTCTCGGACCGTAAAAAAGTCGTCATCCTGGGCGGGGGTCCCAACCGGATCGGACAGGGCATTGAGTTTGACTACTGCTGTGTTCACGCCTCCTTTGCCCTCAGAGAAGAAGGGGTGGAATCGATCATGGTTAACTCCAACCCGGAAACCGTATCCACCGACTATGACACCTCAGACAAACTCTATTTTGAACCCCTGACCTTTGAAGATGTCCTCCACATCGTGGAAAAGGAAAAGCCTTATGGGGTCATTGTCCAGTTCGGCGGGCAAACCCCTTTAAATCTGGCCACCGATCTGAAAAAAGCAGGGGTTCCCATCATCGGCACCCGGCCGGAAAGCATTGACCGGGCCGAAGACCGGGACCTGTTCCAGGCCATGCTCAAAAAACTCGGGCTGCGGCAGCCGGAAAACGGCATCGCATATTCCTACAGTGAAGCCAAAGCCGTTGCAAAAGAGATCGGATACCCGGTCATGGTCAGGCCCTCGTTTGTATTGGGCGGACGGGCCATGAAGATCGTCTATGATGAAGCCGATCTGGAAGCATACTTTCATCTGGCGGTCCAGGCATCCCCGGACAAACCCGTTTTAATCGACAAGTTCCTTGAAGAGGCCTTTGAGCTGGATGTCGATGCCATTTCCGACGGAGAGACCACGGTTATCGGCGGCATGATGGAACATATTGAAGAGGCCGGAATCCACTCGGGTGATTCTGCCTGTGTCCTGCCGCCCTATTCCATTGCTCCCAAGCACATCGATGAAATGACAAAGGCCGCCCAGGCCATTGCCAGGGAGCTCGGTGTAAAAGGGCTGATGAACATCCAGTTCGGGATCATGAACGACACGGTTTACATCATTGAAGTCAATCCCCGGGCCTCCCGGACCATCCCCTTTGTCTCCAAAGCCATCGGGGTTCCCCTGGCCAAACTGGCCACCAAGGTCATGCTGGGCAAAACCCTCAAAGAGCTGGGATTTACCCGGGAGATCATCCCGCCCTACTATTGTGTAAAAGAGGCGGTCATGCCCTTTGACCGGTTTGCCAATGTCGATCCGGTCCTGGGACCTGAAATGAAATCCACCGGAGAAGTCATGGGCATTGACACCGATCTTGGAGCAGCTGTTGCCAAAGCCCAGTTTGCCGCCGGCCAGAAACTGCCCACCCAGGGCACGGTCTTTATATCTGTCCAGGACAAGGACAAAGAAGCGGCTCTGCCCGTGGCCAAAGAGTTCCAGGATATGGGGTTCACGATTATGGCCACCCGGGGCACGGCCCAGTACCTTGAAGAGAACAAGGTCTCGGCAGCGGTCATTAAAAAAGTATCTGCCGGCCGGCCCCATGTCGTGGATGCCGTTACCAACAACGATATCCAGTTGATACTCAACACGGGCTCATCCAGCCAGACCAAAAAGGACGGGTATGAGATCCGGCGGGCGGCCATCAAATACAGAATACCCTATGCCACCACCACCGACGGGGCCAAAGCCATCTGCAGCGCTGTTCAGGCCCTTAAAAAAGAGACAATGTCGGTACTGCCGATTCAGCAGTATCACGAAATCAAAAAGGAGATGGACGGCAATTAATACCAGACGGCCCGAAGTAAAAAAGGGATAAATGGTAATAAATTTTTTTATTGTGTTTCTTCATTCCCCCCAATGCTGCCCATATTCAGCATTGGGGGGAATTACCTTTTAAAAGAGGAAAACAGGTTGACATGGGTAAATATTGACGATAAACACAAGCATCGCTTCTTCTAAGCGGCAATTTGTTACCTTAGTGAATGAGTTCAACTATGGCTATGTCGTATTGCCGATCATTTTAAGAGCAAACATGAAAACAAAAAGATTACTCATCCCGGCATCCTTTTTAATTGCAGTTTTATGGGGATTTAAACTCCTTTTTTTAAACAGTGAAGAAGACCACACCGCCGCTCGAACACCCAAGCAGATTAAATATGGGTTCAGTGTTCAAAACAAGACCAATCGTTTGATAACCGATGAAAAATTATGGATTTCCGTTCCAGTAGAACAAAATGCCTATCAGTCCCGTATAAAGATAACATCAAATGAGCCCTACAAATTGTTAACGACTGATCAAGGCAACCAGATTCTTGAATTTGAAATGAGTGAGTTTCCACCGTTTGCAACCCGGATGATACATATCGAGGCAGATTTGCTTTACACGAAAAACCCGGTAAAAGAAAAACCGGAAAATCTTGCTCCATATCTCCTTCCGGAGATCTACATTGAATCAGATCATCCCGACATCCGTAAATTGGCAGGCCGTTTAAAGGGGGAAACCGTATATGAAACAGCCTTTAATATTTATAACTGGGTATCCGCGAACATTGAATATGCCGGACATATAAAAAATAACCGAGGTGCCCTGTACGCGTTGAAAAATAAAACGGGCGACTGTACGGAATTCATGTCTCTTTTTATCGCCCTCTGCCGTGCCAGCCATATCCCGGCAAGGGGAATCGGCGGGTATACCTGTGTAGATAATTGTATATTAAAATCAGGCAGCTATCATAATTGGGCCGAATTTTATGATAACGGCTCCTGGCAGATTGCCGACTGCCAGAAAAAAGTATTTGCCCGGGACCATTCAAACTATATTGCCATGCAGATCCTGCCGGATAATCAAACCAGCCCCATGAAAGGGTATAGTCGATTCAGGACCCAGGGAGACAACCTGAAAGTAAAAATGAAATAGCCATTCTAAAACACATTTTTCACTCTTCCGTCAAAAAAAAGTAATTTTTGCTAAAAAAAATTCAAAAATCAGGGTTTTCCCTGATTGTATTTTTTACTCATTTATGAAATAGTCCGTTTTTAATTCTGTAGTAAAAAAAAATTCGCACTCGTATCCGTTTCAAACCGATCTCTTTCGGAGGAGAACTATGGGCAGTAAAACCGCTGGACCGGCCGTTTCTTTCTTTTGGTTTATATTTATTTTCTTTTTTTTAATCTTTCCCTTTTCAAATACCGGTTTCGCACAGGAGGATTCTATCTGTGCCAGGGTTAAAATAGAAATCAAGCAGGAATTAACTCTGGAACGCCAGGCTTTTGAAGCCCATATGCGGATCAACAACGGATTGACCCATACGGCGTTGGAAACGATAGATGTGAATGTCTGGTTCACCGATGCCGATGGTGAAACCGTGCTCGCAAGCTCTGACCCGGACAATACCGAGGCCCTGTTCTTTATTCGTGTGGACAGGATGAGCAACATTGAAAACGTCTCCGGATCAGGCAGGGTACCGGCCGATTCCTCTTCCGATATTTACTGGCTGATCATCCCCGCCCCGGGTGCATCCAACGGCCTGGAAAGCGGTACGTTGTATAATGTCGGTGCCACCCTGACCTATAGGGTCGGCGGAGAGGAAAATGTCATCGAAGTCACACCGGATTATATTTTTGTCAAGCCCCTGCCCGAACTGACACTGGATTATTTTTTACCCCGTGATGTATACGGGGACGATCCTTTTACACCTGAGATCGAACCTTCAATCCCCTTCTCTTTGGGTGTCAGGGTAAAAAACACCGGTGCCGGTGGTGCAAAAAATCTAAAAATCGATTCTGCCCAGCCGGTAATCAAGGATAACGACCAGGGCCTGTTGATTAACTTTCATATTCAGGGCAGTGAGGTGAACGGTGTTGAAACCCCGGAGAGCCTGCTTGTCGATTTCGGTACAATTGAACCGGGAAACGCTTCCATCGCCCGGTGGATTATGAACTGCTCACTTTCCGGCAGGTTTGTCGATTTTACGGCACAGTATTCCCATGCCGACGAGCTGGGCGGGGAGTTGACCTCGTTAATCGAAGATATCCGGACACACACGCTGGTACGGGATGTCATGGTCGACCTTCCCGGAAGAGATGAGATCCGGGACTTTTTATCCAAAGAAGGGGAGGATTACAGGGTCTATGAATCCGACAGTGAAGAAACCTTAGTGACCGATCAATCCGCCCGAACAAGCCTGAACTTTTCCCACGACTCAGACGGTGAATCCCATTACACGCTATCAACGCCGGTTACAGACGGGTTTATGATGGTCCGCCTGGCAGACCCCACAAACGGCGGCAAGATTTTAAAACGTATTGTCCGGTCAGACGGCAAAGAGATCAAGCCGGAGAACGGATGGATTTCCAAAACCCAGAATCGGGATACCCGTGAATGGTCCCACTTTTTTAATCTGTTTGATGTCAATACCACCGATGACTACACCGTAATTTATGGTGCCGTATCCGACCTGCCCCAACCGCCGGTCCTTCAGTTCATTTCCGACAAATCCGTAGTTGAAGGCAACCCGGTATCTTTTATTGTTGAAGCAAGCGACCCCAATGGAACCATACCGGTTTTGTCTGCTGCGGCATTGCCGGTGGGTGCCGGTTTTACCGATAACAGAGACGGAACCGGCACCTTTGACTGGACACCTGTTAAGGGTCAGAAAGGGGAGTACACCATTACCTTTTCTGCGGCTGACCCTTCTCTTTCCACCAGCCGCCGCGTCCGGTTTACAGTCTATGACATCAATGACACGGACATGGACGGGATGAACGATGAATGGGAGTTATCCAATTTCGGTGTTCTTGAACGAGACGGCAGCGGTGATTTTGACGGAGACGGCATATCAGACCTGCAGGAATTCACGGACAACACCGATCCGACACAGGATGAATCCGCCCCAAGTATACCGGCACCGTTATATCCGCATCCCAACATTGATGTGGCGGAATCCAGCCCCGAACTGGTCATCGTGAACAGCTCGGACACTCAGGATGACACCATCAATTATGAGTTTGAAATATATACGGATCCGCAAATGACCGACATGGTGGCGAATCAAAATGATGTCGTCCGGATGTTCAATACGGAACAGACCTTTATGTACAACCTGTTGGCCAGCACGCAGGATGTCCCCCTTCCCCGGGTGGATTCAACCACAAACTGGCAGGTGCCGGTAACCCTGCCGGACAATACACGATACTATTGGCGGGTCCGCTCATCGGACAACCAGGGATCAAGCCTGTGGGCGTATCAGGATTTTTTTGTAAATACCCGGAATGATCCGCCGGACCCGTTTTTTCTGAACAGCCCGGGAGATGAAATGGAAGTGGATTCACTAACCCCGGTTTTGAGCGTTTTAAACAGCCGGGACATCGATAATGACATTGTTACATATACCTTTGAAGTCTATGAAGACCCGGAAATGGAACGGTTGGTCATCAGTCGGGCCGGGCTCTATCCGGGTGACACGACAACGTCCTGGACCATCGGCACCGAATTATCCGATCAGACCCGATATTTCTGGCGGGCCATTGCCTCTGATACATCGGACGCTCAGACAGCAACGCCCCTGTACTCGTTTTATGTCAACACGGCCAACCATGCCCCCGGTGTTCCGCAGATTATTTTCCCGGACGGGCAGACCGAAGTTGAAACAACCGATATTGACCTGGGTGTGGATAATTCGAATGATCCGGATCTGGACCCGGTAACCTATTTTTTTGAAATCGATACATCCGAAACATTCGACAGCCCGGATAAACAGATCTCGGGTGAAACACCGGAAGGCATGGAAACAACTTTCTGGCAGGCCGTCAACCTGGAAGAAAACCGGCAGTACCACTGGCGGGTCAAGGCAAGCGACGGCAGCGCCCAAAGTGCCTGGGCCACGGCAAGTTTCTTTGTCAACCGCATCAATGATGCCCCGTCAGTGCCGACGCTGAAAAACCCGGGAAACGCGGCCTGGGTAGATACCCGGACACCGGTTCTTTCCCTGCATCCGGCCCTGGACCCGGACCGGGATCAACTGGCATACCGGTTTGAGGTATACAGCAATGAGGCGTTGACACGTTTTGTGATCCAGGGGGAGTCTCCCGGTCCGGACTGGACCGTGCCGGCCAGCCTCAGGAACAATATCCGGTATTTCTGGCGGGCACAGGCCATTGATGAACACGGGGTTTCCAGCGACTGGACCCCGGTATCCGATTTCTTTGTCAATGTCGACCTCACCAACCAGCTTCCTGACATCGAAATCATGGAACCGTTTGAAGATCTGTACACAAAAGACCCGGCAATCCATATCCGGTGGACGGATTCAGATCCCGACTCCAGTGCCGTTATTGCCCTTTATTATGACACGGACAATGAAGGAAACGACGGTATTCTGATTATCGATAACATCAGCGAAGATCCGGACAGTGACCAGGACACCTATACCTGGGATGTCAGCACATTTGATGACGGGATTTACTATATTTACGCCCGGATCAGCGACGAAGATAACGATGTTTACCGGTATGCACCCGTAAAGATCACCATCGACCGGACCCCGCCGGTTCTCACCGTCACACCGGAACCGGGTAATTTCAGCGATCCTCAGTCCATTGAAATTACGGCAGATGAAGACGCACACATCTATTATACCCTTGACGGCGCGGAACCCGGGATTCATTCCCTGCCATACACCGGACCCTTCGAGATCAGTGAAACCACCATTCTGAAATGCATGGCCCGGGATGCGGCCGGTAATGACAGCCACACCCGCGTATTTGAATATCTGTTTAACCTCGAATCTATTCTGTTAACCGTAACCACGGATTCGGCAGATCCGATCAAAAATACAAGCGTTTATGTATTCAGAGAGGCCGGCAGCTATTACGGTGTTTCCGGAAAAACAGACAGCCTGGGAACGGCTCTTTTTAACCCGACCGATTTTGATTCCGGCCGGTTTCAATTCAGGATCGATTATCTGGGGCACCGGTTCTGGTCTGATCCGGTTCAGCTGCCGGACCAGATGGCAACAAAAGTGATCATTCCGACACAGACCCTGACACTGGACGTCACCGCCACCAGCGGTGTGTTGTCCGGATATAAAGTCCACCTCTTCTCCGAATCCGGAGCGTATCTGGGTCAATACCAGCGGACGGATGAACACGGCCGGGTCTCTTTTGAGCTGCCCGTGGGAGTCCGGTATAAATTCAGAGCCGATGTCCTGGGAACCCAATACTGGACAGACCCGATACCAATTCAAGACACCAGCCCCACCCAGGCAAATCTTGAAACCGGCGGGGGCCGTTTCACCGTGACCCTTCAAAAGGATGCCGACCACCCGATCCAGGGGGCCAAACTCTATCTGTTTAACCCGTCCGGCGCCTATCTGGGTCAACAACAGAGGACGGATGAACACGGCCGGGTAGTATTTGAGGTACCCGAAGCCGGATACAAGATCCGGGCCGATTATATGGGATATCAATTCTGGACCGATATCACGCACGTGGGTTCGGATACCGCCATTGACCTGACGCTGGCCCATAAAGACGTTGCCTTTGATATTTTTGATCTCTATCAGGAAGATGCCGTCCCCCTGGCAGGTGTAAAAGTCTACCTTTTCACCCCGGCCAATACCTACATGGGCTTATACCAAACAACGGATGCACTGGGCCGGGCCTCCTTCTCACTGCCGGACCGGCCCTACAAAGTGCGGGCAGACTATCTGGGCGGACAGTTCTGGTCCCAGGAGGTGACGGGCCATGACACCCCGGTCCGTATCGCATCTGCCCTGGCAGAAGTTTCCGTCAACGGGAGCGGCCTGCCCCAGCCCGGACTCAAAGTATACCTTTTTTCAGAAACCGGTTCCTACCTGGGCCGGCACCTGAAAACCGATGAAAACGGGCAGGTGACCTTCCGGTTACCCAAAGGCCGATATACGTTCCGGACAGACTATGAAGGCAGTCAATTCTGGAGCCCGGTTGCAGACCTGGCACCGGACATGGCCAATCCGGTGGAAATTTCCGTGGGCGGCGGGGAATTCACATTTTCCGCCCGAACCGATTCCGATGATCCCCTTGCAGGATTTAAATGCCATGTGTTTACTGAGACAAACACTTATATCGGCCTGTACGCGGCCACAGATACAGACGGAGAATGCAAATTCGACCTGGCCGACGGCACGTACCGTTTCCGGCTGGACTATATGGGAGAACAGTTCTGGAGTGATCCGGTCACGGTTCCGGGTCAACTGTCCCACCAGATGATTCTTGCCCACGAATTCGCACAGGTAACGGTCCGGACAAAAAACAGTGTGGTCCAACACGCCCGGGTCTACTTATTTTCAGACACCGGATCATACCTGGGACAATATCAGATCACGGATGACCAGGGCCTTGCCTCGTTCTGGCTGCCTGCGGGTGTCAATTACAAGTTCAGGGCCGATGTCCTAGGCAGTCAGCAGTGGAGTGAGACGGTTCAAATAACCGATACCGGGGCCCATCCCGTCCATCTGGATGCCGGCGGCGGCCTTTTGACCGCCACCTTGCAGACGGACGATTTAACCCCCATACCGGGGGTAAAAATGCATCTGTTCACACAAGCCGGTTCATATACCGGCATATACAAAAAAACCGATGATACCGGCCGGGTTTCATTTGAAGTGCCCCATGCCGGTTACAAGATCCGGGCCGATTATATGGGATACCAATTCTGGACAGATCCGGTAACCCTGTCCGATGATCTTTTCATTGACCATACCCTGTCCCATCACAATTCCCTGGTAACGCTTCTGAGCGGCTATCAGGGCGAATCCAAACCCATGGCCGGGATCAAAGTCCATCTGTTCAATTCATCGGATTCCTATCTTGGTCACCACCGGACATCGGACGGATCCGGGCTGGCCTCCTTTTTGCTACCAGACCAGACGTACAAGATCCGGGCAGACTATCTGTCCGGCCATATCTGGTCCGATCCCTTTCAGTTCATGGATGTCGCACTGATGGTTCCCCATGGGAAAGCCGTCATCCGGGTCATGCGATCCGGCTCCCCCGTAACCGATGTTAACGTCTATCTCTTTAATGACAAAGGGGCGTACCTGGGATGGGTTGCACCGACCAATGAAACAGGGGATGTCGAATTTTTACTGCCTGCAGACCGGTCTTTCACATTCAGAATTGATGTCGATGGCCAACGGTATTGGAGTGACCCGGTCACCCTTGTCCCGGATCAGGAGACCCCGGTTGAAATGGAGGTCGCTCCATGAAGATAATCTATGGGCCATTCTGTCTGCTGCTGGTATTGTTCATGACAGTGACGGGTTACGGCAAGGACTTAAATCCGGGAAAAAATCAAAAAAAATATGACCCCGTCCTGATGATTTCCCCGGTATCTGTCATGCAAAAGATCAAACAAAAGGCCAGACAAGAGACCAGGCAAAAAGAATCCCTCTTTTTAGTGGATATCCGCCATGAAAAAGAATTCAGCACGTTTAAAATCCCCGGTTCCATCAACGTTCCTTTGCCGTTTATCAAAGCAAAATCGTTTTTAAAATCCAGACCCGTTGTATTAATCCATCGATCCATTGCATACAGCAGGATCATTCCCCGGGTACATGAACTCAACCGCAAAGGCTTTCAAATAAAAATTCTCCGGGGCGGTCTTGCGGCCTGGCGGCACAAGGGCGGGGATATTGTCGGCGATCCCTTCTCCCAAAAAGAGTTAAATAGAATAACCGCCCACACCTTTTTCATGGAAAAAGACCATGAGGAATGGGTTCTCATCCATACCGGATCCAACCCGTCAAAAAAAGAAAAAAAAGTTTTTTCCAACATGATTTTTGCCGCTGACACAAAAAAAACCGTTCCCGATCTGGTTCAATCCATATTTACCGCCCCTGAAAATCTAAAAAAACGACTTTCCATCCCCGATATCACCCCGTTAACAGGGATCATCATTTTTAACGACACCGGCAGCAACTATGAAGCCATTGAAGAAAAAATCAACCCGGTCCACGGCCACCGGGTTTTTTATTTAGACGGCGGGATACAGGCCTACCAAGCCCTGGTCAATTTCCAGGCCCTTGCCAACCGGCCCCAAACCGAACGGACAAAAGAGGTCGGCCATTGTGATCCCTGTAAAGAAACCGCTCCCCATAAAGAGGAAACCATAAAACCGGCCATACCATCTGACACCAACAAAACGGGAAACAATCCATCATGAAAAACCTTGCCCAGTCGATAAAGCATCTGAGTTTTAAATGTGTCATCATCATCTCCCTGATCCTGTGCCATGCAGCCATTGCTCCTGCAAACACCCCTGTCAGCGGTAACATTACCACAGACACCACCTGGACCCTGGACAATAGTCCCTATATTGTTACCAAGGATATCTCTGTCCTAGGTACGGACGGTGAAGACGATGTCACCACCCTGACCATTGAGCCGGGAGTTGTAGTCCGGTTTGCGGCAGGTTCCGGGTTGGGTATCGGTACCAATAATTATTATAATCGTGGTGCCTTGATTGCCCGGGGCACGGAAACTGAACCCATTATCTTTACCTCACATGCCCAAACCCCTGCTCCCGGGGACTGGGATGGGATCTTTTTTCGCGACTACAATAGAGATGATCTCACGGTTCTGGAGCACTGTGTCGTGGAATACGGCGGCGCAAACGGAAACGGCAACGGCAACCTGTCTTTCTACCGTTCTTCCGGGAGGATAAAAAACTGCCGCATTGAGTACAGCAGTTCCAATGGGATCTATCTGGACCGCAGCAATGGGGATGGTTTCATCGATTCCTGCATCATCACCCATAACACTGGAAACGGTATTTTTGATGACAGCACAAATTCAGACAATGCCATCGTCAATAATACGATTTCAGGCAACGGCGGATATCCCGTAAAAGTCCATGCCAATCAGGTAGCCAAAGTTGAAAACAATGTGGGTTCAGACAACATGTCAGACCATATTGTTGCCACAGGGGGGATCGTTAAACAGAGTGGAACCTGGAAAAAACAAGGTTTTGATTTTTCAATTGCCTCAGATGTGAATATTTACGGTTCATCCAGCAGTAATGTAATCGTATTAACCATTGAACCGGGAGTGAAGCTCCGGTTTGCAGAAGGTTCCGGGTTGGGTATCGGTACCAATAATTATTATAATCGTGGTGCTTTGATTGCCCAGGGCACGGGAACCGAACCCATTATCTTTACCTCACATGCCCAAACCCCTGCTCCCGGGGACTGGGATGGGATCTTTTTTCGCGACTACAATAGAGGTGATCTCACGGTTATAGAGCACTGTGTCATAGAATACGGTGGAAAAACAACAGGAAACATATCGGTTACAAATACATCTCCCACCATCCAATACAATACCATTCGCCACAGCGCAGGAAACGGTTTACACATATCCGGGTCCGGGAGTAGCAATGCGTTAATCAATTGCAATACCATCACGGAGAACGTCACAGGCATCAGAATTGAAAATAATGCAATCCCTGAAATCACAGGCAACGATTTCAAACAAAATTCAAATTACGGAATTAACAATACCAGCGGCAGGGCTGTTGAAGCCGTGGATAATTATTGGAACGATGAAAACGGACCGGGGTATAACGGGGAAGATATCAACGGGAATATCCAATATATCCCCTGGCTGACCGAACCCAGTACCTGTCAAAATAACCCGCCCACCAATATCGCCCCGCAATCCCCTGTGAAACCGGTCCCGGTAAACGGTGCCGTTAATGTTGCATTGACCGGGCAGGCCCTTACTGTTGTTTGGTCCTGCTTTGACCTCAATGTTTGGGATACATTAACCTATGATATCTATATCGGAAATGCGGAAGACACACTTGTACTAGCCGGTCAAGACTTAACAGAACCGACGTTTGTGCTTGCAGGGCTTGAAAAGGGAAGCAGGTATTTCTGGCAGGTCGTGGCCAGGGATACCGGAAACAACCTCACCCAGGGACCGGTCTGGCGGTTCATCACCCAGGGTGATCCCCCGGATTTAATCGTAAATCAGATCTCCTGGGAGCCTCAGACCGATATTACGGCCCATGAGCAGATCACACTGAAAGCCGTCGTTCAAAACGTAGGCACCGGTCCGGTGTTGGATCCGTTCCAGATCCTTTTCAGGATTAACGGCACAGATATCAAAACCGTGACCGTGGACACCGTTCTACTGGCAGGAGAAGCCACAGAGGTATCTGCCACATGGATGGCCCAGACCGGTGATCATGTTGTCGAGGTGACTGCGGATTCGGCAAATACGATCTTCGAAACCGATGAGACAAATAACAGCCGGACGGAAACGATTATCGGTATTATTGATCCGGCACCACCGGAACTTGTGAGTACTTGGCCGCTGGATCAGAGTGTTCTGAAAGCCGTGAACCGGATCGTGATGACACTCAGTGATGCTCATGGGGCAGTGGATGATCCGGCAGTAATCAATTCCATTCAATTAAAAAATGATTCCGACCAGACAATAAGCGGAGAAACAACGGAAAACGATAACGTTTTTACGTTTGTTCCCGTATCTTTACCCCTTGCCGACGGAAAATATACGGTTTCATTTGTTGCCGCGGATCTATGGGGCAACACACAGCCGCATCAATTTAGGTTTGAAATCGACACGGTTGCCCCCTCAATGCCGACCCTGACCGGTGGTGTAGTGGACAGCGGCATCCTTCAGGTGCAGCCGTTTCAGAATTTTTCCAGTAATCCGCAGATCACCCTGACCGGTACCCGGGAACCCGACACCCGGGCCGTTGTCATTCTCACTTCCAGTTTGATTCAGGACAGCATCAACTCGGTTTTAACCGTGGGGGCCTCCCGGCAGTACCAAACCATCCAGAACGCCATTGATGCGGCATCGGACGGGGACCTGATTTTGATTGATCCGGGGGTGTACCCGGAAAATGTCACCCTTGACAAATGGGTCCATCTAAAGGGCAGTTCCATGGATCCGGGTGATGTGATCATCAGAAGCCCGGGCAATGCATATGACGGATATCCGGCCAGCTTTGTCTGCCAAATCGACACTCCCAGCCCGCTTGGTATTCCGCTGTATGTCGAAGGAATTACTATCGAGCCCTATGCCCACTCCTGGAACGGCGGGTTGGGGCTGCCCGACGGCAGTGAGAGCGGAGCCGGAACCATAGTCTTCAACCGGTGTCACATCAGGGCCACGGGAACCAATTATCCGGTTCGCAATTTTGGATACACAGAACCGCCGGAAACCATTGTCAGATTTGTCAACTGCGATATCGATAAAGGATATTCCCACTTTCACAGGATGAATGCCCCCAACTGGCGGCTGGAAAAATCCGTCTTAAACGGAAATTACTCTTGCTATCAATGCACAGAAACTCCGGAAGAATTAGACTATGTAACAGAGCCGACTCCGAATTACGGTGCCGGTCAGGGCATCTGGTATTTCGGCTATCAGGCTGTTTCGGATTTCGGCAGCGACGACTGGTCCGTTGAGATCACCCTGCCCGAAGGGGACAATACTTTGGAGATCCTCCTGGAAGACCGGGCAGGGAATATCAGCCCATCCTTATGGGTGGATATTACGGTGGATTCCCGGGCTCCGGTGGTTGAACGGATCACCCCTGCAACCGATTCCTTTTTAAATACCCCGCCGGATGGGGTTGTGGTGGATTATACAGACGAAGCCGCCGGTCAGCCGGATATGGATCAAAGCATCCTGTCCGTCAAAGACGGTTCTCTGATACCGGTCCCGGGAACCTGGGCGGATTCCGGCACCGGGCAGATCATATTTACCCCGTCGGAACCATTTGAAGAATCGGTTTATCATATTGAAATCCGCCTTCAGGACACCCGGGGGAACCAGGGAGAGGTTCATGTCTCCCATTTCACCGTGGACACAACCGTTCCGCCCCCGCCTGATATGGAACCGGTCACCAACCCGAGTCCGGCCGCCACCCAGTTGCTCAAGGGCGATAAAGAGGCGTATGCAGCGATCCTTATCAATGATGAACGCGTTGTGGACCATACGAATCAAACCGCCTGGGACCATCTGGTTACCCTGGAACAGGGAGAGAACCGGTTTATCATAAAAGCCGTTGACCGGGCCGGAAATGAAAGCGACCCGGTTGAGGTGGCCGTGGTTTATGATGATACCGCGCCTTTAGCCGTTAACACCCTTGTCGTTCACCCGGATGGAGACGGTATGTCCGTTCTGGCGGAATGGACCGGGTATGATGAAAGTACCCATGGAGATATTGCTGGGTACAGGATCTACGTTGAGGCTTCCGGCTTTGATTCGGTGGCAGATCTGACCCCGTATAAAACAGTGGAAGCCGGCATTTTTGAAACAATGATCCGCGGTCTTGAAAGAGACCGGCCTTATTACATTGCCGTGGTGGCCGTGGATACGACCGGAAATGCCCTGGAGAACGTCTCGCCTCTGTCTGCCGTTCCTAGGGATATCCTCCCGCCGAAAAATCCCACCCAATTATTCTTCACCTGTTTTGAAGACCGGTTGATTTTAAACTGGACCCATTCACAGAACCCAGACCATGATCTTTTCGGTTACCGGATCTATGTCAACGGCGAAACAGAACCGGCAAGCATTGCCCCGGACCGGAATCAATTTGAAACAACAGGGCTCACCCCTGCCACGGCTTATGAGTTTAAACTCACGGCCATGGACACAAATGGGAATGAAAGCAGCGGAGCAACCATTCAGGGAATTACCCTGCTGGCCAACCCGCTGCACCTCTCGGTGGTTCCTTACAGCGGATATGCCAACCTGACATGGGATGCCGCATCCCCGGCTTCGTATGTCAAGCAATACCGGATCTATGTCAGTGAAACCCCGTTCACCAGTGTGGCGTCCATGCCCCCCCGTCAAACCACAACAAAACTGTCCGCCGGTATTTCCGGATTGGACAACAACATCCCCTACTATTTTGCCGTCACAGCGGTGAATCTCAGCGGGGGAGAACAAAAACAGGTCACCGCTGTTGCGTCAACCCCTGCCGATGACACCACAGGGCCGGAATTGACAGGCATTACATTTGAAGACGCCCCATTTGTTGACGGTCAAAGCATTGCCGCATCCGGCAGAATCCGGGTTGAAATGGATGATCCGGCCGGGGTAAGTGCGGTTGAATTTTATTTCAACACCACCCTGGTCCGAAAAGACTTCAGCGAACCCTACTCCGCCTATATCGATATTTTCACCCTTGCCGACGGTACCTATCCGTTAACCATCACCGGTATTGATACACTGGGCAATTCAGCCACCTATGAGTACACCCTGGCAGCAGGCCTGGATGCGCCGGCCGCACCGGTCATTACCCTTCCGGAGACCGGTTCTGTCACCAATAAAACCGAGGTGCGGATTGAAGGCACCACGGATAAATATACCGACGTTACCCTGATTCATGGCGGGGCTCAAACCTATGCAACCGTTACCGTGGGACCGTTGGGGATATTCAGCATTCCCTATGAATTAAACAACGGGGAAAACCGGATTCGGGCCGTGGCGGAGAACCGGTCCGGCCAAAGCCCGGAATCATCTGAAATCCGCATCACCGTGGATACCAGTCTTCCGGACAGTCCGCGGTCGCTTTCTGCGGAATCCCGTCCGGACGGAGCCGTCAAACTCATGTGGCAGCGGCCTTTGAATAAAGTCGTGGAAGGGTTTAACCTCTATCGTCTGGACACAGAGTTCAGTGACAAAACCCGGGCTGTAAAAATCAACTCCGGTTTGATAACCAGCCCCGGGTATACCGATCTGCCCACCGGTGAAGGCACCTGGTTCTACAGGGTCCTGGCCGTTGACGCCGCAGGCAATGAAAGCGGGCTATCCAACCCGGCAATCGCCGTATCAGACAACACCCCGCCCAAAGCGGTCCGGATCGGATATGCCTCACGCGGCATGGTAGAACCGGTTTCAGGACGGTATGGACCGGCCCGTGTGGATGTCACCCTGGAAGTCAGTGAACCTTTGGGTGCACTGCCGTTTCTAACCCTCACACCCGGGGGCGGTATTCCCCGGACAGTTGAACTTGAAAAGACTTCAGACCAGGTCTATTCCGGTTTCTTTGATATTCTTGAAACCACACCCGAAGGCATGGCCTATGCGGTTTTTTCCGCCCGGGATATTGCCGGAAACAGGGGAACCCATATTGAGTCGGGTGATCGGCTCCTGCTGGACACCCAGGGGCCACACATCAACCGCCTGGAGATCTCCCCGGTTTCTCCGATTAAAAACAGCAGCGATGACCCTGTTGATATGCACGTTTCGTTTGGGCTTTCGGAAAAAATAAAGCCGGGGGCCATTCCTCAAATCTCGCTGGATATCGCCGGCGGCAGGCAGGTCATCGATCTCCCCGGGGTAACGCAGATACCGCCGGAGACCGGAGAAGCCCAGGCCTGGCAGGCAGTTATACCCCTGCCCGATGACGCCGGGCTTTTGGGACCGGAAACCATTGAAATTAAATATAAGGGCCGGGATGATTTGGATAACCTCAGCTCCGACATCCTTGTGAACCATCAATTCCAGGTCTACCAGGGAGGACTCCCCCCACTGGCACCTCCCTCATCCCTGAACGGAAAAGCCCTTTCCCGGGGCCGGATTGAACTGGAATGGGGGACCGTGGAAAATGCCGCCGCCTATCGGATTTACCGGCAGGCACCGGGTGAAACCGAACTGACCCAACTTGATGTTGTTGACGGGCAAACCACCTATATCGATACGACTGAAACAGACGGGATCCATGGATATGCCGTCGTCACCGTCCGGCGGCAGAACCAGGAAGAATCCGTCTCCGGGTTCAGCAACACGGTTCAGGTGGCATCCGATTCCGTGGCTCCCCATGCACCGGTGAACCTTTCCCTGGATATGGTGCCCCAGGGAATCCGTGCCCAATGGGAGACCCCGGCTTTTACCGAACCGGTCACCTATTCCATATACCGGTCGGATCAGGCGGAAATTACCTCGGTGGACGGCCTGACCCCGCTGGTCACCGATGTGAATCAGCTCATGATCATCGACCCCACCCCGTCCCCCACCGAACACTGCTATGCCGTCACGGCCTTGGATGAAACCGGGAATGAATCATTGCCGTCCAATTCCTTTTATCTCAACGTTGATCTGCTGCCCGTGTCCCGGATTCAGGTCTCTCAAAAGGATTACGACCCGCCGCAGGTCTCCTGGTCCCATGCAGACAAAACCGGCAAGATTGCAGGCTATTTTCTCTATATCGGCAAAGACCGGACCGGATTTAAGGTCAATGAAGTTGCCATGACGGCCGAATCCTTTACCGACTACGGATATGCCGGTGAAGACCGGTCTTACACGGTTGTTGCCGTGGACACCAATGCCGCAGAGAGCATGAGCCGGTTTGTTACCCTGCCAAAGATATCAGCCGAACTCAGACGGGATACCGTAATAAAACGCGGTATCATGAACCGGCTGGATTACACGGTTCATAACCCGTCAACACATCCCATCAGCAATATCACGCTCCTGACCGAACTGGGGGGACAGACCCACCCGTCGCAACCCTTTTCACTGGATCCCGGGGAATCAAAAACAGTACCCGTAATTGTCGGCGGTTACCGGGAACTGGCCGATATCGAGCCCCTTATCACCACTATACGGATCACCCCCAATCCCGGGGAAGAGGCAGCCATTATCAGAACCCGTGACATCGAAGTGCAAGAGAGCCTCATGGTTCTTGAAATTAAAAACAACGAATTTCTCCGGGGCGGGGCCGGTAAGGTCTGGTTCACACTCCACAATCCAGGTGCGGCTGATGCGGAAATCATTACCGCTGAAAGCGGCAATAAAAAACCCTCCGCCCAGATCCGGTATTATCTCGTGGATGAGGACGACAATGTCCTTTACGCAAAAGCCTTTAAACAATCCCTGGGCAGCAATATCATCACCCTGCCCAATAAAAAAACAGTGGCCCGGATCGCACCTGATCATATCTTTACATCCAAAGCCATGGATCTCTTTGTTCCGGCCAATGTACCGGATACCGTCTACGTCCGCCTGGAAATCGATCATATCTACCACCGGCTGGGCCAGGCCGGGGAAGTAAAGATGAACGGCACACAGACCCGGCGCCGGGTCAGTTTAAAGGAGACCTCCTATTTTGGCGAAATCCTCTCCATTCTGCCCGAGGTTTCCAAGGGCGACCAGGAGATTCTGATCACGGGCCGCGCCGTTGACAGAAATACAGGGGAATCGGTCGGCAATGCCCTGTTGAACCTGATCATTGCCGCCAACGGATTTGAACGGAAAATCAGTGTCACCACCGATGACACCGGCAGCTTTACCCATACGTTCTCCCCTTTGGAAAACGAAGCCGGTATTTTCAAAGTCCATGCGGTTCACACCGATTTACTGGACCGCCCCGAACAGGGCAGCTTTATCATCAACCAGGTGGATATCCGCCCGTCCAAAATCAACCTGAGCATCCCGAAAAACTATGAGCAGAAAATCAGTATAAAGATCAACACCCAAAAGGGCACCGCCCTCACCGGACTGAGGCTGGAGACAACGGGTGATATTTCGGAAGGGGTTCACCTCACCCTGGACGACCCCGTCCCCTTTGTGGCGGCAGACACCGGCATCGCCATGAACCTCATCCTGTGGGCGGACAACAATGCCGAAGAATCCGGCAACCTGGAACTGGCCGTCAAAAGCGATGAATCCGCCGATCCCTGGGGATCGGTTCTGATCAATACCCATTTTTCCGAAAGCAGACCTGTGCTCTATTTTACACCGGACCATATTGAAACCGGTGTGGCCCGGGATGATATCATCACCGAGACCCTGATCCTGAAAAACCAGGGCCTGGCCGATATGGGAGATGTTACACTGGCGCTGACCGATGAAAGCGGCCGTCCGGCACCGGGCTGGGTCCGGCTGAATACACCGCCTGATCTCGGCACCCTGGCCGTGGGAGAGGAACGCAAGGTCAGCATCAGTTTTCTGCCGGGAACCGGCATTGACCAGGGCCTTCACATCTTCTACTTAAAGGTGGCCAGCAGCAATTATCCCGACACAAATATCGGGCTCTATCCCACGGTCACGGCATCGGGTGTGGGCAATGCCCTGTTCAAGATATCCGATATTTATACCGGCACATTCAACGCTAAAAACGAATTGATCCGGGGGCTGGCCAATGCCAAAATACGGCTTCAAAACGAGAAAACCCTGTCCGATCACACCGCAACCACGGACAGCCACGGGGAAGCCCTGTTCGAAGATCTCAGTGCAGGTGTCTATAAATGCCGGATCACGGCATCCAATCACCAGGAGTACACCGGCCGGGTCTGGATCAAGCCGGGAATTACCGTCAGCAAAGATATCTTTTTAGAGTACAACCTGGTTACCGTGGAATGGGAGGTCAACGAGATCACCATCCAGGACAAATACGAAATTATACTCACCGCCACCTTTGAGACCGATGTGCCGGCCGCCGTTGTGGTGGCTAATCCTTTGTCCGTCACCCTGCCGGACATGGAAAAAGGCGATGTCTACCACGGTGAATTCATTCTGGTGAACCACGGGCTCATCCGGGCCGAAGAGCTGGAGATCCCCATTCCGGAAAGTGATGAATTTTTTCAGTACGAAATCCTCACCGGCATCCCGGATACATTAGAAGCCAAGCAGCGCATCACCATTCCCTACCGGGTCACCAGCCTCAAATCCCTGGACCAGGCAGATGAGAACGGGACCGGCGGGGGGTGCTACACCTACAGAAGCAGCATCCGGTCTACCTATACCTATCCATGCGCCAATGGGAACCGGTCTTCAGGTTCCACCCAGCACCGGTTACACAAAAGCGCCACAGGTTCCTGCGGAGGTGGCGGATCCGGCGGTGGCGGTGGTGGTGGCGGGGGCGGCGGTTATTTCATCGGCGGTGGCGGGGGCGGCAGAGGCACCACCTCCAGCCCGGCCCCCCGGCCCACACCCATGCCATCCGATGAACAAAAATGCCTGCCCAAACCCGAGTTCACCGAACCCGGCAACATGAGCAATACTGCCAACTCCAGTTCAAACGATGTGATGAACTCCCTTGACAATGAGACCACGGACAACAGTTGCGATGATACCCAACTGAACAAAAACGTTTCTTTGAGTAGTGCCGTTAACACCGTATACCGGCAGTTTACCGATCAGGCACAGGATCTGTGGGTCCGGGTGCCCAACGACCGCATTGCCGTGCACCGGGAATACAGATACGGCCAATGGGTCTGGAACCATTTGAGCACTGTCACGGATGGCCGGCCCGACGATAAAAACGCCTATACCCGGTCTGAATACGGTCCCGACTATGTGACCAAGGACCGGGTACCCTATAAAAAAACAAGCCCGGGCGTATACAGACAAGGCACCTACACCATCGAACGCCTCACCGACTGTGATCAATACACCGGCACCCCGGACTGGGGGGCATGCATGCAGAACAACCGGGATGACTACTCATTGGAGAAATACCGGTTCACGGATAAATCCGGCAACTGGAAAATCTATGACAGCCCGGGCCGCCTCATGTCCTACGGCAACCGCCGCGGCACCACTGCCTCCTTTGTCTATGACGGCACAGATGATATGCAGCCGGCCGGTATTCTCGATTCAAACGGCACCCAGGTCCTGTGGCTGGCATACGATATTGACGGCAACCTGACCCGGGTTTATGACGCCGACGCCCGGCAGGTCGAATATGAATATACCGGCGGCAACCTGACCCGGATCATTGATGTCATGGGCAACGAAACCGTTTACACCTATGACGGCCAGAACAATATCACCCAAAAGACAGATGCCAACGGCCACACCACGACGATCACCTATAACGCCACCAACGATCCCGTCCGGGTGGAAGACGCACAGGGCAACACCTTTACCTTTGAATACGATTATGACAAGAACAAAAAAGAGTATTATGCCCTGATCCAGAACCCGGAAGGCCAAATCAAAGAGGTCTGGTACACGGATAAAGGAGAGACCAAACGGGTGGATATCAACGGCCGGACCATCCAAAAGATCGACCAGGACGGGCGCATCCACACCATCACGGATGAGCGGGGCCTTAAAACCATCAAGGAATACGATGAGCGCAAAAACCTCAAACGCATCACCTACCCGGACAACACCCAGATCCAGTATGAGTATGATTTAAGATTCAACCGGATCAAAACCCGTCAGGACCCGCTCAACCGGATCACCCGGTATGAGTATGACGATGCCGGGAACCCGGTTCAAAAGATCGAGGCCAAAGGCACGGCCATAGAGCGGACCACCACCTATACCTATGATGATGCCGGACAGCTGCTGACCGTCACCACCCTGGCGGATACAGACACGGATCAGGCTGTCACCACCTATACCTATGACGACTACGGCAACCTGGCCACGGTGACAGACCCTGAGAATCAGACCATCCGATTCCCTGAGTACGACATCATGGGCAACCCGCTTAAAATGCAGGATGCCCGGGGAAAAGAGTGGACCTATGCCTATGATGCCAAAGGCCGGCTGATCACCTCAACCGATCCGATGAACAATGAAACATCCTATGAATACGACGGCCTGGGCAACCGGACCGCCGTAATTGATGCCCGGGGCAACCGGACAGTCTATACCTATGACCATAAAAGCAATCTGACTGAGATGCTTGATCCTTTGAACGGCACCACCCGATTTGAATACAGCCGGGACAATCAACTGCTCCGGCAGATCGACCCCGAAGGAAGCGTTACCACCTATGAATACGATGCCGACCGCCGGCTGGTCAAAACCGCGGACGGCAGCGGCAATACCACCCGGATGCTCTACAACCTGGGCGGGTGTTCTTCCTGTTCCGGGGGCGATGCCAGCCCGGACCGGATCATCTACCCCACCTTTGAAAAGGCTTTTTCCTATGACAAGCGGGGCCGGAAGATATCCGAGACCGATCATCTCACCGATACCCTGTCCCACACCACGGCCTTTGAATATGACAAGGCCGGGAATCTAATCAAACAGACCGACCGGATGGGAAAACAGACCCACTATGTCTACGATGATCTGAACCGGCTCAAAACAACGGTTGATCCGGCAGACGGGTTTACCGATTATGCCTATGACAGCCGGAACAACCTGATCCGCCTCACCGATGCCGGGGGCAGCACCACCCGGTATGAGTATGACCGTCTCAACCGGCTGGTCAAAGAGATCCGGCCCATGGGGCAGGAGACCAGTTATGCCTATAATCCCAACGGCAACCTGATCCAGCGGATCGATGCCGAAAACCGGCTCACCGCCTATACCTATGATGATGCCGGACGGCTCACCCGGATCCGATACCACACCACGGCCCTGGATCCGGACCCGGTTAAAACCGTTGCCTTTACCTATGACAAACAGGGCAACCTGCTCACCTACACCGACGGCACCACTTCAGGCACCTACGTCTACGATGCGTTGAACCGTAAAGTATCTGAAACCGTCGACTTTGGTCCCTTTGAAAAGACCCTTGCCCAGACCTGGTATAAAAACAATTTGAAAAAGAGTCTCACCCTGCCCGGTGCAGATCCCTACCTGTACACCTATCATGAGGACAACCGGCTGGCCGAAATTGAGATCCCGGACCTGGGTACTGTTTCCCATGCCGCCTACACCTGGACTCGGCCGGACATCACACTTTTGCCCGGCGGTTCCCTGGTCACCCGGACCTATGATCCGCTCATGCGGCAGACCTCGGTCACGGCAACCGATCCCGGGGCC
>JANQML010000123.1 GCA_028280105.1 Desulfobacula sp.
GGGTGGCCCGTTCCCGGCCCGGAGACCGGGTCTATTGCCTTGGAATTCCCAGGGTGGGAAAAGAGGTGATCCAGACCCCTGCCGATGAAATCATCGGTACGGCCTGGATCCAAACCCTTTTAAACAGATCCGGGGTCCATGATCTTGTTCCCGTCGGATCACGCGGCATCCTGGCGGAAACCCAGGGCCTGGCCCGTCAGATTTCTACGGAATTCATACCGGTTCCCGATCCCGGACTCGACCTTCACAAACCCGCAGGTCCATCCACCTGTGCTATTTTTACCGTTGATCCGGCCTGGAAGCAGGCAGACATGGGCTCACTGCCCCTGACCCGGATCGGCCGTTTAACCGATACTCAAATCAAACCATAAATCAAGGAAAACACCATGACTTCATCCCCGGAAGACCAGCACGCAGCTCTGTCCGCCAATCCCCTGTCTGTTAAACGCGTGGCCTATATGGCTGTCTTTATCGCCCTAAGCGCAGTGGGGGCCATGATAAAAATTCCCAGCCCCGTGGGAACCATCGGCCTGGATTCTGCACCCGGATATTTTTGCGGCCTTGCCTTCGGCTATGTGGAAGGCATCTGCGTCATCTTTATCGGACACCTTTTAACCGCCGGTTTAGTGGGTTTCCCATTGGGAATTCCCCTCCATCTTTTCATCGGACTGCAACTGGCGGCCTGGGTCATGGCATTTCGATGGATCAGCCGCAAATTCGGCGTGATTGCCGGTTCTGTTATCGCCGTTATTCTCAACGGGGTGGTTTCCGCCTTTACCATGGTCTTTGTCGGTGGAATGGGCGCGGTACTGGGAACCATGCCCTTTCTCATTATAGGGTCCCTGATCAACATTGTCATTGCCGTTATCTCCTACCGGGTGGTCCGTGCCGGTAAACTGGTTTGATCCGCTGAAATCAAAAACATTGGGACTCAACACTCCGGTGAATCAAGATGGATAAGGCCGTCGAACTGACCCAGGTTTCGTTTCAATACAAGGCCGCAGACCGGTTGGCGTTAAAGGAAATTTCATTTTCCCTGGATTGGGGAGAATGTGCCGTCATCACCGGACCGTCTGCCTCGGGCAAATCCACCCTCTGCCGGTGCATGAACGGACTCGTTCCGCAGGTCTGTGAAGGCCGCTTAACGGGCCGCATTGTTGTGGCCGGCATGGATACGGCCGCATTCAGGGTCCAGGCCCTGGCAAAAGAGGTGGGTCTGGTGATGCAGGACCCTGAAGTCCAGATTGTGGGACGGACCGTATTTGAGGACCTTGCCTTTGGCCCCCGGAACTTCCTGGTTCCAAAAAGGGAGATCCGCCGACGGGTTTCCCGATCCCTGATTCAAATGGGACTGGGTGGGTATGAAGGCCGGCCCACATCGGCCCTGTCCGGTGGAGAAAAGCAACGGCTGACCATTGCCGGTGTTTTGGCCATGAACCCCGCTATCCTTGTACTGGATGATCCGACCTCGGAGCTGGACCCTGCCGGGCGATCCGCCTTATACCGTCACCTTGCCGATCTGAAACAGGTCAGCGGTTTGACCCTGGTGATTGTGGAACAAAAGACCGATGATATCCTGGACATGGCAGACCGGGTTTTTCTATTGGACACCGGTGAATTAAAAGAGGTGGGCCGGGATTCGGACCGGATTCTGCAAATACCTTTTTCAGGGCCGCCACTGCCGTCTGAAACCGAACCCAAAGCCCCCTCTCCGCCCGTGCTTGAAGTCAAGAATTTGAATTTTGCTTATACCCGGTCCGACCCAATCCTTAGAGATATCAGCCTGACCCTGTTTCAAACGGATTTCATCGCCCTCATGGGTCACAACGGGGCCGGAAAAACCAGCCTGGTAAAGCATCTTAACGGTTTAATCCCCTGCCGGTCCGGTGAAGTCTCGTTTTGCGGAAAAAGCATCGATACCTTGAAAGCCGGAGAGCTTGCCCGGTCTGTGGGATTTGTCTTCCAGAACCCGGATCACCAGATTTTTGAAACCTCCGTGGAAAAAGAGGTGGCATTCGGGTTGTCCAACCAGGGGTTGTCCAAAAAAGAAATTGCCGGACGGGTGAATCAAGCCCTCTGTCTGACCGGCCTTGACGAGGTCCGGAATCATCATCCCTTTACCCTGGGAAAAGGGATCCGGCAGCTGATTGCCGTGGCATCCATTGTGGTGCTGGGTCCCCGGGTCCTGATTGTGGATGAGCCCACCACCGGCATGGACCGGCAAGGGGTCCGGCAGATCATGGATATTATCGGCACCCTCCATAAAAACGGCACCGCCATCCTCCTCATCACCCATGACATGGATTTGGCTGCCCGCCATGCCGAACGGATAGTGGTGATGGACCGGGGAAGCATTATCCTGGACGCTCCCATGGCCCGGTCGCTTGAACACACCGCCCTGCTGGCAAAAGCCGGTTTGATTCCCGGGGAGTCGTCTCCGTCCGCCGGACAGCAGAGGAGATCCAGATGGACCTGACCCGGCATATCCGTACCACAGGGTTCGGAGCCCTGGATATCCGCAGCAAAGGCTTCCTCTTCCTTCTGTTCATGATCTGGACGGTATTGTTCACCCACCCGGCCTGTCATGCGGTCATGGGGGGGCTGATTCTATGGACGGGGATGCGCATGGGACTTTCGTTAAAGCAGATGGTCTCACGGCTTGTTCCCCTGCTCCCCCTCTTTATACTGATCTTTGTGTTTACCGGGTTTTCAAAGGGAGACGGGTTTCTCTTTCCGGAAAACAAAGTGCCGCTCATTACTTTTTGGGAAACTCTCAGCCTCACCCGGGGCGGACTGTTGATGGGGCTGACTTTCCTGCTCCGTCTGGTTAATATGGTTGTTTTTACCCTCTTGATTCTAAAGGCCACCCCCCTGGATGACTTTATCCATCTCTTCATCAAGCTAAGGCTTTCAAGAACCCTTTCGTTTATCATCACCACGGCGATCCGGTTTGTACCGGAGCTGGATAAAAAACGCGAATTGATCATCATGGCCCAGAAAGCCCGGGGAATAGACCTGAACGAGGGCAGCCGGCTCCGGCAGTTCAAGGCCCGTATTGCCGTCATGATTCCGCTGATCGTCAATGCCATCGTCATCGCCGACCAGCTGACCATGGCATTGATGAACCGGGGGTTTGGATACCGGAACCAATGGACGGTTCTTTCTAAAATGCGTTTGAACGTAAAAGATTATATCATCATCACCGGTTGTATGGCAGGGTCGATCCTTGGGGTCCTGATCCGGTACCGGACCGGCTGGGGAATGATCTGATGCTCTTTTTTTCCACTTGAACGGTATGGATACCATCCAGGGTCATTGCATATAAAATTCAGTGTAAATGATTTCAGATAGTTACATGACGAAGGCAAACGCAGATAAATTTTTAACAAAGGGCTAAGAACTTAATATTATAGATGATCAAAAAACGTGCCGGTTCCCATAGGCGTTTGCCCTGGGATACCATCCATCATAAAAGGAGGCATTGTGCATACACACCGCATTTACCGGTCTTTAAATAACGGCTTTATTACGGTAGTCCTTTTCTTGTTCCTTGTTGTTTTAAACCCGGTTTCAGCCGAAATCACCATTGGGATCATCGGTGACCAACTGGGTGTTAAGGGACCCGTCAACAGTGAACAATTCAATAAAAACCTGAAGGCGGCCTACCAGGCAATGGCCCGCGGGGTTGCTGCCCTGAACAATGCCGGTGAAATGGACACGGTCCTCCATGTAGGGGATCTGATCGAAAGCACGCAATCGGATTCACAAGTACGGACAGATTTTCGGCATGCTGCAGAGATTCTGGATAAGTTAAGCTCCCAAAGCCGCCCGAAATGGTATTTAACACCCGGTGATCATGATGTGAATCCGCTTGAATGGGTTCCGAATTCATTGGACCGGTCCAAAGAACGCCTTTTCAAGTCTGTTTATAAAGCGGTGAATCCCCGGGTTGAAAAACACCTCTATTACAGTTTTGATATCAAGGGATATCATTTTGTGGCCCTCTATTCCCAGGAGCATCTGAGAACCGACCCCCGGTGGGGAAACGTCTATTTTGCAAAAATCAGCGATGCTCAGCTGGAGTGGCTGGAAAAAGATCTGGCAAATGCAGATACCGGCAAAGGGGTGATTGTGTTTACCCATCAGCCCCTCTGGTATAACTGGGGGTCATGGCGCCGGGTCCATGAACTGCTTGCACGCTACAATACAAAGGTGGTGGTGGCCGGACACTACCATTATGACCAGAGTGATTTTAATCTGGACAGGATCCAATACCGCGTCGTCGGGGCCACCGGCGGATCGATAAAAACCGCCACAGCCCGGGCCGGCGGCTGGTGGCATGTCAGCCGCCTGACCATCAGCGACAACGGATCAGTTTCCTGGGAATTGATTCCGGTCAACCCGCCGGACAGAACAGATCCCATATATAAAAACAGGTTTACAAACCGGTACGATATGGACCGGATTCAGGCACTGGATCTGAATCTCGGCAATGCCGCCCGCCAGCTTGCCAAACAGAAAGTGGCTGTAAAAGACGGTCATCTGGTGGGTCCGGACGGACGAGAACCGGCCGAGCTGACATTGGCACAGTTTGGAAATCCCACTGACGAAGACGTTTTTATGACGATCCGTGTAAAGACACCGGGCCATTACGCCATCAAATCGGGCCGGTTTACACCGGGTCTGTGTGATGGCACCTCAACCATGCAGGCATGCCGGATAAAACCCGGTGCCAATATCATTATATCCAATAATTCCATGGTGAGTGCAAAATGCGACCAATACAGCCCGGATTTTTCTTGCTGCCGGATGGATGCACCCTTCTGGAAAGGAACCCTTGCATATGTGGGGAACGGATCTCCAAAAGCCGGTGACACGGTCGTTTTAACCCTTAGAATGGTCTATGATTCGAAAACAGGCAATGGAGAGATGGTAATCTGGCGGGACATACCGATTGAAGTGGTTGCCGTCCCATAGCGGCCCGTTTATCGATTTAAACAGAGAGTAAAATTCGAATACCAACGTTTGAAAAACGATTTTTAACCCTGGTATACTCAACTGTTCAACTTAAAATTTCCTTTACATTTGCGTAGGAAACGGCGGCATGGGATCTGGCAAATTCGCCCGAGCTTCCCAGTGCAGTCAATTTTGAAAGGTTCTCTTCCATCGCATAAAAGTCAATTGCGGCTGCGGCGGCCCGCCCCTCTTTGGAGATACTGACGGTGGTAGCACCGGGTTGGGCAGGTGCGGTATTTTCACTTCCCATTTTTTCCACAGTTTTGGCTGAATCAGGCCGCTCATTGGACAGCGGTTTGTGAGAACCGGACGGGTTAAGATCAATGCCAGGGTTTTGAGAATTCATAGTCTGTTTGATATCCACGACGCTTCCTTTCCGGGTTGTTTTGATACGGTTTCCGTTTGAAGTTACTTTTGAAAAGACTTTAACAGCAAGTTCAGTGCCAGGCTTGAAATCCGGTCTGCTGGGGGAAAAATGGCGGTCTGGTGGAATAAAACAGGAAAGGTTTGCCGGGAAAACGGGAAAAAATGAACCGCCTGTTTGAGAAATTCCGAATTGGTCACCCGAAAGCTATTTTATTCGGATGATCCCCGGCAATCCATTTTGAAAACTTTATGATAAAACGATCCCGGATATTCCATGGCCAGGTGTCATGGAATATCCGGGAGCTTTTAATTGTTAATTATAAACGGCTGAAAACGGGTGGTTTACTTCCCAAGAGCCTTGATTTGTTTTTTCAAGGCGGCAATCTGGGATTCACCTTCTGCGATATCACCGCCGATAACTGTATTCCGTGCATTCCAGATTCCTTTGCGCAGGTTCATGAGTGCCTCGTTGAGTTTCATTGCCGAGGTGTTACTCAGATCCTGACCCCAAAGCTGTCTATCCAAATCTCCCAAATCATCACTGATGCCATCCAGTTCTTTAATCAACTTTTCTATTGCTTTTTGCTCCATGGTTAGTTTATTTTCTGCTGGCGATAATCCCTCCATGGACTGGCATCCAATAATGAGGCTAACTGCTGCAATGGCCAGAAATGTAAAGACAACGTTAAATACTTTCATGAAATCTCCTTTTCAATTGTTGGGTAAAATAACTGTTTTTGATGTTTATATAAAACTTCAACCGCATTATTGAGTTTTTACAGGCTTTAATTTTTTTAACTCGTTGATCTGCATACAAAACGTTTTAATTTGCTCTAAACTTTAGAGTTCATCTTTCATAGAGCAAAGGCAGAAAAGTTATTGTCTTCAGAACAAACAAGCGTATCACTTACTTTGAGTCTTTTACACAACTATCGTTGATCAAACAAGGAAAATATTTTTTTAGGTTACCCTTTCCCGGCCCAGGGAATGACGGTCATATCCCTTCGCAAAAAAGATGTCCCGCTTCGGAAGGCCGACGGTTTCACGCCGAATGCTTTTGAAAATGATGCGGCAAAGTGGCTGGAACTTGAAAAACCTGCAGAGAAAGCCACCTGGGTTACGGACATTTTGTTTTCCTGGAGCAGGGTTCTGGAATAGGCCAGCCGTTCCATTCGAAGATATTCAAAGACCGTGCATCCGAATTCTTTTTTAAAGCCCTGGGTCAACCGGGCGTGACTCATATCGACCATCCCGGAAAGAACCGGAAGGGACGGTGGAAATTGACGGCGACTGACCAGGATATCCCGGGCCTGCCTTATTTTCTCCCTTTCCTGGCCGGCCGCCAGTACTTCGATGCGGCCAACACCCTGTCCTTATGTGTTGATAAAAAAACAAACTGGATGCAAAACCGGAACCTCCGCGAGGCCGGGGTTGATGCGCTGTTCGTCCATAGCAGCAATCTTTGCAGTTCAAAACCACAGGCCGGCCCGAGGCCGCTCATCCTGGGAACCCTGAAATACGAAATTGGGCCGTTATCGGGAAAATAGTCGGCGCCGGTGACGTTGTCTGCGCAGACATAGAACCCAACAGGCGCATCACAAACCCAAACGATAGTGAGCAATGCGATAGTCTTTCGTCAAATAGCGAACAATAAAAGGAGCAAACCGTATCAAGGTTCGCCATACAAAGGGCATTTTTGCCACAATTTCAGGGCTGGCTTCAGCAAATATTTGCGACGCGAGCAACTCGATTCCAGGGTGCCAACTCTCAATGGACTTAGGGTCATTACAGGCCCACTTAAACCAGCTTTTAATCCCAAAACGTTTCATATACTTTTTTTGAGCTTGAGGTGTTGTGAGCTTTGAGGTGCACATATCCGTAGCAAGCCATGCTCCTGGAAACTTTGTGGCGATCTGCACAATAGCCTGCTTCACCTGCGGCTGCTCAAGATAGATAATGACAGCTTCCGATAAAAAGAGCGTTGGTTGGCCCGCTTTGAGAACGGGTTCCATCCATTCCTCATCGATCACGCTTCCGGCAATCATTGTTCGACGAGGACCATCTTCGAAGAACAAGCGACGCAACGCTATCGAATCGGGAAGGTCGAGCTCAAACCACCTGGCCCGTCCATTGTCAATACGCTCAAAACGCGTGTTCAAACCACAACCGATCTCAACAATCGTCCCCTCCGGGTATTTCTCAAGAAAACGAAGCGCTATCTCGTCAAAGAGACGCGTGCGAACGCAAGCAAATGACGAGTTAGATTTACCACGCCATTTGCTGAAGTCATAATCAAGCTGCTCCACGATCTCCACCGCGCGTGGGTCCTTTAACAGGCCGTTGGGCCGGGCCGTTTCCAACGCACGGCAGAGCAGAGGAATCAAAAGAGTTTCTTGAACAGAGCCAAGATTTACTATTTGCTTTGGCATACTTCACCACCTCTCACAATTATTTATATTTAGCATTTCTTAATTTATCCGGGCAGATCTCAGGTTTGCCATGCATTGCTTCGAAGCTGTGCCTGCCAGAGGTCATTGTATCTTCCCCCTTTACCCAGCAGCTCTTTATGGGTGCCCTGCTCGATCAATCTACCCGCTTCAATGACCAAAATATAATCGGCTCCGGCAACGGTGGAAAGACGATGGGCGATAACGATAATCGTCTTATCTGCAACCAGCGCGTCAACCGCCTTCTGAACCGCCAGCTCGCTTTCCGTGTCCAGCGCAGCAGTCGGCTCATCAAGTATGACGATGGGCGCATCCTTAAGTATAGCCCTGGCAATACTAATACGCTGCCGCTCTCCACCGGACAGAGACCCGCCGATATCACCCACTCCGGTTTCGTATCCTTTGGGAAGCCTTTTGATGAATTCATGGCAATGGGCTGCTCTGGCCGCGCCCTTCACCTCATCGTCACTGGCATCCGGCTTTGCCATTCGGATATTTTCGATGATACTCTCATCAAAGAGATAGACATCCTGGAAGACCACCGCAAAATTACTTAGCAGATACTCCTGGCTCATATTGCGGATGTCGGCGCCTCCTATTTTTATCCTGCCCTTTTGCGGATCGGCATAGCGCATCATCATCTTGGTCATAGTCGTCTTGCCAGAACCGGAAGGACCAACGATGGCGGTCATGGATTTGCTGGGGATCTTGATGCTGACCCCTTTCAATGCCTGTTCTTCCTGCCCGTGGTATGTGAAATCGACTGACTCGAATTCCACCTCAAAGCTGCTTATCTCTGCCCTAGGATTGATAATTTCAAGGGGAGGGATACTCAATACGTTTTTGACCCTTTTAAATGAAGACGTCATGATATCCAGAATTCCGGAGAGAGCCAGAAAAATTGACAAAGGTTCCATAAGGCGTGAGATCATGACCAGAATGGCGGCTACAGCTGCGATCCCCATAGTTGTATTGCCTACCCACAAGCTGCCCAGGACGCCAATTACAATGAGGGTGCCAAGGATCAGCGCGTCCTGCATGAGAGTCAGGGAAATGGTTTTCCAGATACCTGCTTTCTGCAGATCCCGTACCTTGATAATACCGTCATTCAACCGTTTGGCATTGGTGCCTGTCTGATTGGTGATCCGCAGGACGGGAAGTCCCTGAACATACTCGATGATATCCGACTCCAGGGCCGCATTGCCGGCAGCCATATCGGTCTTTTCGGTCATTGAGCTCTGTCTTTTCTTTCTGTACAGAGGAATGGCAAGGGGCATCATGAACATCACGAAAAGCGCCATGCGCCAATCAATAAAGAACATTCCCAGAACAACCACCAGCGGTGTTATGACAACGTCAAGAAACATTCCCGAAATCAGACCCAGCATCATAACGCTTTCGTCAACATTGCTGGACAGACTGGCGTTCAGTTCTCCTGCTTTATAGCGGTTAAGCCTCTCCAGGGGCATGGTCCGCAACTTATCCCCCAGCTTGACACGCATATCATGCATCACCCGGGGAAGGGTACCCGATAACTCGAAATCATTGGCAAACCAGCGGCTGATGCCGTTGAGAAAGGTAAAGATCACGAAGAGCCCCAGCCACATCAGCGCTTTTCCCGTATCAGGGGGATACTGGGAGAGAGCGGTAAAAATCAGGAAAATCGTCAGGTATGCCAGCCCCTGATTGATATGGCCGAAAATATAAAAGAGCAGTGACCGGGTATAGATATGTTTATACTGACCGGCAATCTCTTTGCCAATCTCGTAGCTCTGCTTGAAAGTCGTATAGTGGGGTGAATCAGACATGAGCCGCTCCTTTTGCTTGCAGACCCCAGGCTTGAGCCGCCTCATAATTTGACCATAGTCCGGCATAAATGCCTTTGTTTATTAGAAGCTCATCATGCTTTCCCTGCTCAACAATCTCTCCTTTATCAAGCACCAGAATCTGGTCGACATTGGTTATGGAGGAAAGGCGGTGGGCAATGGTAATCACAGTTTTGTCCCTGGTTAAAGAGGAGATAGCCTTGATAATCTCCTCTTCGCTCTCCGGGTCGGCAAAGGCAGTTGCTTCATCAAGTACGACAATCGGGGTATTCCGCAGGATTGCCCGGGCAATGGTGATACGCTGCCGCTGGCCGCCCGACAGACGCCCCCCCCTGTCACCGGCATGGGTTTCGTACCCTTCCGGCAGTTCCATAATAAAGTTATGTATCTGGGCCGCTTTGGCCGCCGCGATGACTTCTTCCCTGGTGGCATCCGGTTTTGCCATTTTAATGTTATTCGCCAGGGTGTCATGGAAAAGGTAAGTGTCTTGAAAGACAAAGGTCACCGTATTCATCAGGACGTCATTGGTCATATTACGAATATCAACACCCCCTATGGTAATGGCGCCTTTATCAATATCCCAGAAGCGGGGCAGCAGCCTGGCCACGGTGGTTTTACCCGAACCACTCGGCCCGACAAGGGCGGTTGTGGTGCCGGGAAGAGCAGTAAAGCTGACACGGTTCAAGGCCTTGTCGGTACGGTTTTCATACGAGAAATCAACCCCGGTAAATTCAATGGTCGTCTCTTCTGGTAATTGCCCCTGCTCAACGAGAGGCATGGGGGGGAGTGAAAGCATCTCCTCGATACGTCCGGCAGCGGCCTTGGCTTTTTTCAAAAAGCTGCTTAACCACATCAGCGGCATAAAGGCATCAACCATGACCGTTGAAATAAAAAGCACGGCCACAAAGGCCGGCAGGGTAAGTGTTCCCTGGCCGATAAAAATGATGCCGCCGCAAATGACGACAGCCATTGTCGGCAGAGGGCTGAGCAGTGTCATTGAAATTCTCGTCGACCTGTCGCATTTTTGCATCCACTCGATAAAGATCGTCCGGAAACTCTCCAGGGCATTATGATAGCGTTTAAAAGAGCTGGTCCCGTCATCAAATGTCCTGACAACGATCATCGCATGGACAAACTCAATCACCGCCGCATTAATGCTGCTAAGACTATTATCATACGTTCTGCGTATTTCATGGGTATCTTTAATGGAGATACTCATGGCCACAATTCCGGTAACCAGTATACTCAAAGCAATAAAGGCAAGCCGCCAATCGATGACAAACATCAAGATGGCGCTGACCACCGGTGCGGTGTAACTCCGTCCGAACAACGGGGTGCTGTCGGCGACAAAAGTGTGCAGGTTTTTTACATCATCAAGAACCACTTTCTTCAGTGATCCCGTACCGTTTGTAATGATATGGCCCAAAGGAAGCTGGGCCATATGTTCTGCCAGTCTTGTGCGCAGATCGACCTCGAGGTTTAAGGCGCCCAGGTGAGAGACGGCAAAGCCTGTTGAGGAGAGTATGAAGGCCAGAGCACCTGCGAGTCCCAAACTCACCAACGTGTTTGAAAGGCGCCAGTTTATACCTAGAAAAAGCAGGCTGCCATTTTCAAACAGCACGGCAACCACAAGCGACAGCAGGAGAAGTGCCACGATCGTAGCTACCGACCCTAGGGCATGGAGTAGCATGGCACTGTAGATATAGGGGTTAACCGGCTTAATGATACGCCATAACACACTGTAGTTATTTGATTTTTCATCAGGCATTATTTCTTGTCCTTCTCAGAAGTCTGAGGGCTGAATAGTAAAAGGCGCTACACCTGCATCGAATAGACGGGTTCCTGTCTTAGAAACGGTATTTGGCTCCGATACCAAATTCACGCGGATCCCCGAAATACACAATTGGGCCGGTTTCGGGGAGGTGGTCGGCGCCGTAGATCCTGTAGTCGGCGTCGGTGACGTTGTCCACGTATGCATAGAACTCCCAGCCGTCCAACCGGTATCCCGCCTTAAGATCCAGTGTCACGTAGCCATCCTCCTCCAGGGTATTGGGGGCGTCGAAGTAAATCCTGCCGCTTTTGCTGAGGGTGGCAATGGCGTAGTAGCCGGCGGGATGGTCATACTGCAGGCTCAGGGTGAGACTATGGGCGGGGGAGTTTTCAATGATGTTGCCGTCGTTGACGTTTCCGCTGATATCGGTGTAATTTACGTATTCCGCCTTGGTGACACCCAAGCCCCCGTGCAGCCGCCACGCTTCCCCGATCAGATAGTCAAATTCCACCTCCAGGCCCCAGGACTTGCCCTTGCCGGCATTGGTTGTGGTGAAAATACTGCCGTCGACTGAGACGACATGGATGTCCTCGATGTCCATGTAGAAGGCCGCCGCAGACAGGAACAGGGCACCTCCCAACATGTCGCCCTTGACACCGAGCTCATAGCTGGTCGACTTCTGCGGGCCAAAGGCGTTGTCCGCCTTGTCGGGGCTGGTGGCCAGGTAGTTGAACCCACCGGGCATGTAGCCCGTGGCGACACTGGCGTAGGTGGTCCAGTGGTCGTCGATTTTGTAGCTCAAGGCGGCCTTGGGCAGGAAGGCGGTCCACGATTCCGACACATCCAGCTCCGCCATGGGCGTTCCCAGTATTGCTTTGCCGCCATTAAAGGGGTTCACGTGGTAATCCACAGATACCTCTTTCTCAATCTTCTGGTAGCGGGAGCCCACCGTCAGTTCGAAATTTTCCAGAAACGGAATGGTGAGTTGGCCAAAGGCGGCCTGGGTCTCGGCCTCGGAAGTGGAGACCCAGGTGAAGTCCATGCCAAATACCTGTCGGCCGAACTCGTGGAAGTCGGTCTGTTCGTCCTCGTAATAGAGCCCCGCCACCCAGCGCATCCCTGAATCCAACTCATGGGTCCAGCGCACTTCCTGTGAGGTGGACTCGAGGGTGACGTCCTCGAAACCGATCTGATTGTCGTACAGGGGGTTGCCGACCCCGAAGTCAACGTCGTTCTCCGCGTCGGAGTCGGTCTTGCGATGGGTGGTCACGGACTGGAACATACCGAATCCGCTTTCGTATTCGAGATGCAGTGCTTGGGAGGAGGTGACCGCGTCATTGAATGTGTCTTTATCCGTCTCAATGGTCTCGGAGTTGCTGCGCCTGGCTTCGTTAAACGATGTGGCGCCGGTCACACCGCCATTTTGGAAACCCTGGTCATGCCGCTCGTGCAGCAGGTGCAGTCGGGCGCTGAAGTCATCCCAGGGGGTCCAAAGTAGATTGCCCCCCAGGTGGCGTTTCATCTCGCTGTTGCCCTTGCCCTTGCTGTCCAGTGCGTAGGTGTTTTCAATCCAGCCGTCATCCTCGTCGTGCCTCCCGTAAAGGCCCAGATACAGCGCGCCTTGGGATAAGGGACCTTGCATGGAAAAAGAGCCCTCCCGTTTCTTGTAGTTTCCCACCCCCAATCCGACCTGGCCTTCCCAGAAATCCCCCGGGGTCTTGGTGATCATGTTGATCACCCCGCCAATGGCATCCTTACCGTATAGCGATCCCTGGGGCCCCCGCAGCACCTCCACCCGCTCCACGTTCACCAGCGGCAGGTCGTAGGCGTAGCGGTTAGTCTGTGGAATGCCGTCGATGTAAAGCACCACCGGATTATTGAGCGTGAAAATGGAGGTGTTGATGCCGCGGACGTTGGAATGAAAGCGCAAACCGAAGTCGACCAGATTCATATTGGGAATCCGGGAAATCACGCCGTCAATGTCGGTGATGCCCTGCTTCTCAAGTTCAGCACCGTCGATCACGGTGATGCTGTTGGGCACCTCCTTGAGCGTTTCGATGATCTTGCTGGCGGTGACCGTCATCGCACCTAAATTGATGGCGTCCTGGGTGGTTTTCCCGGTGTCATCGGCCAAAACCGAGCTGGCCAAAAGGCCTGCCATCCAGACAAATATATGGATAATTGATTTGAACTTCATCTTTTTTCTCCTTTGCATAGGATTAACATCACGAGGGTAAAATTGGGGGCAATTATAATGTATATCCAAGTAGGGGAGTTAACGGCAACGTCTCAATTACTAACGGCAACGTCTCATAATCAACCCCCGGGGTTCGGGCAATGGCGGAGTGGCGTACCCGGACATTGAAAAAATAGTTTTTTATGCAAGGTTGGGGTTAAGAAGCTCGCTGGGCAGTATGCCGAACATCAGCTTAAAGGCTTTGGTAAAATGGCTCATATTTGAATAACCGACCAGGAAGGCGGCTTCAGATACATTGGCCTCTCCGGCCTGCAGCAATTGCATTGCTGTTTCCAGCCTGTGGCTGCGCAGATATTCAAAAGGGGGCACCCCGTGAACCTTTTGAAATTGACGGTACAAAGAGGCTCGGCTCAGCCCCACAGACCGGGCAAGGGTGTTCATGTCCGGTGTGTTTTCAAGATCACAGGTCAATAAGCGCGCGGCTTCCATTACCCTTTCCATATCCGATGGCGGCAGAGGGTTTGCCCTTGATCCCCGGCTGCAGAAGGTTTGGATTTGTGCGATTGTATGCGCCACCAACTCCAGAGCCTTGCTTTCTAAAAAGAAATTTTGGGCAGCCCCCTGATACGGACAGTTAAGGATCTGGGAAATTGTAGTGCGCATGGCCGTTGTAATCCGGTTAAGACTACAGAACGCTCTATATGACGAATCTTTGTACGGCATCGCCAGAAAGCTCATCTGCCCTCCTATATGGGAATTAAATTGTTCTAATTCCATACAAATCCCAACACGCACGATCCGTTCAGTCCCGAGGGTTTCGGCTCCATCGGCTGTATTCGGATTAAAAGAGACAAAGGATAGTCCCGGTCCTGGCATGACATCGATTTCTTCTGGCTCCGAAACTCGACTGCGTCCCGACAGGAAGAAGCCAAATCCAAGGGGGGGCGTATCAGCAGGCGCATACGTTAGGTGAATAGGGTGACTTGGGGTATAATCCATTAATATCAATTGTATCCCGGATTTGAGACAAACCCACTGAATGTGCCCCTTTCCGGTTGAATGGGAGAGGGGTATCTGATTGTTGCTGGTGGATGTTTCCAGGGGTTGAGGCGCTATACATATTGCTTCCATTGCTGTGTCCTTTTTTTATTGTCGTCCAATGGCCGACAATTCCCTGGGAATTTAGAAATCAGGAAATTGAGCGCTCCTCCAGGCATTCAAGGTCATACCCCAGGGCATGAATCAGCTCGTTCCGGTCTAAAATGATCAATAATCTCATTGAAACCATTGTTGGGTTCATGAAAGATTATTTGTCTAGTCTAAATTTTTCTAACCGGACTTGTCAAGAAATTTCAAGTATCTAAATGCCCTGCCTGACAATCTGGTGGTATTCATATATGAACTTTTTTTAGCATATGGACCATACAGCAAGGTGCCGGATGCAAGGTGGCAAGGCGTGACAACTGAGGCTCCGCAGGGAGGAAACAGCGCAGACAACGCAGCAGGCGGGACCGTATGGTGGATCAGGGATAAAGGGGCGGTTGTAAATTAGGGATGTTGAATAATGTTGAGATACCAGTATATCAATTGATCTCCGTAGAAGATGTAAAGGACCGCTCCCGCAGAAAGAAACGGTCCAAAGGGGATCCTAAGTTTTGAGACCGGATCATCCAAACCTTTTTTCCGGATGGTTTTTAAACGAAAGATTGCCGCCGCCCCAAACACCGTTCCCAGTAACGATCCTGAAAAAATAGTAAACAAAACTCCCTTTATTCCTGTTGCCGCACCGATCATTGCCAGAAGCTTGATGTCTCCGCCGCCTAATCCCTCCTCTCTTCTTACGAAATAATAAAGAAAGGCGATAGTGTAAAGGCTCATACCTCCGGTGAAAATACCTGCAATCGTATTTTTTAAACTCATGTCAGGTATAAAATAAAAAGAAGATGCACAGATAATAATTCCCGGAAGAGATAACAGATCAGGTATGATCCGGTGGTCAAAATCGATAAAAGATATGGTGATCAATATGCAGATAAAGATAAAATAGTAGAGGGAAATCGGGGCGGCACCGTATTTTAAAAATAAAAAAAAGGCCGTAAAGGCGGTAAACAGTTCAACAATGAGATAGCGAATTGAAATTTTAATTTTGCAAAATCTGCACCTGCCGCCTAATAAAAGCCAGCTTAAAACGGGAATATTGAAAGAAAAGGGAATGGGTGTGCCGCATCCCCAACAGGATGATCCGGGAGAGACAATCGATTTGCCTGCAGGAATCCTGTAAATACACACGTTCAGAAAACTGCCGATACATGCCCCGAAGGCAAAGATAATTATCGATAATAAAAGGAAAGAATTATCCATATCTATTCCTGATTGTTAACGGAGATCGCATTTCTTGAACTGAAACAGCCGGATTACAAAATGAATCCGGAAACGGTGCTGAGAAACGGCTCAGTCCACAGAAATTTTTTCAAGAATGGCATCGATTTTCAGAATATCCGGATTATCAGGATCTTTTTCTGTCATGGCCGTTTTGAGAGCGGCCAGTTCATGCCTGATATCCCCCAATGTTTTTTTCTCTTTTTTAATAACGGCTACGATTTCATTCAAATCCTTTGACAATTCTCTAAAACGGTCGTTTTTCCGGAAGGAGATCCGGTTTTCCGGCAGCCTGCCCCGGGCGATATCCCTGAGCAATGCCCCGGTTTTTTCGATGGGGCCCACTATCTTGTGGGTAAACCGGATTGAAAACCATGCAACACCGGCGGAAACGACAAGCAAGCTGAAAATCATGTTCGACAGCAGACCGGTGTTAAAGGAGGCCACCATCCGGCTGTCCAGAATGAACAGAAAAAAGCTGGAAATTACAAGTCCTGTCAGGAGGACACAGGGAATCTGCAAACCGGCAATGAGCAGCGCGTTTCCAAGCTGGAATTTTTTATTAATCAGATAGCGTCGTTTCGCCATCTTTTTCTTTGGTTTCATCACTCTATTCCTTAGATATGGTTCTAAATATTGGGATCAGAAAGCCGGGCCGGGTCATGGTCCGGATCGTTTCAGGTCGTCATCATTGTCAAAGATACCGTCCGGACCGGAACTGACCAGAACATATTGCTTTTTGTTTTTTGAAATTCTATAGGTCATGGGGTTGCCCCAGTGGTCTGTCATTACCGTTTTCAAGGTATTTTCCTTAAAATTGTCTTCAAGCCATTTGTCAAAATTTCTCCCCGTGGGCAGCCGGCCTTTTTTTAGGTAATGGTAATCGAGCATTAAGCTGATGGTGCGCATATCCCCGGCAGTGGCAATCTGGCGTGACATGGCAACGGTTTCATCATAGAACTGCAGGATATTGTCTGAATTGCCGGCGATGACACCGAGAGTAATCCCCCCAATGATAAGCCTTCTGATGATTTCAACCATCATGATAAATCAATCCTGACCGGTTACGGGTTAACGGTATCTGACCGTGCCGGTTTCCGTGTTAGCGGTTTTCTGCGTTTCATGGTCCGGTAGACGGCCAGAAAGGCAATGGCAATAACGATACCGGCAGCACTGACAGGCAGTACATACTTTTTATAGTAATATCCTGTTTTCAGGACATAGGTATACATCTCACGGGGTTCCTGGCCGTTTTTGTATGTCCAGACACCGTTGTCCAGGCGGTGGATGGCCATCTGGTCATCAAATTTCTCCCTGGTCTTGTTGTCCAGGGTTCTGAAATGGATCACAGCCGTGTTCCCATCCTGTTTTATGTTGTGGAACTTGTTGACATAAAACCGCTTTTCAGCTTTTTCAAATTTACCTTTATAGAGTTCACGATGGACGTAGGATTCGACAAAATAGGCAATATCATCTATTTCAAGGGTTTTCTTATCCAAAGGGATTTTAATCCGGCCCTTTGTTGAATGTGACAGGGCCGTTCCTGTTAGGGATAGGACAACCAGGACAACCAGGCCTGAAATGAGTCTGTTTTTCATCAGCTTTCTCCCTGTAAATTTGATCGTTCTTTTATAAAATCCGCCAGATTCTCCTGGTGAACGGAAACCTCGTATTTTTCTTTCAGCTCTTTGTAGGTTTTTTCCCAGGCCTGCCTGTATCTGGCATAGAGCAGATCATTTTTAATATAGGCTTTCCTCTCTTCAAACGACTGTTCAACCGGGTCGGTTTTGTTTATCAACTGAAAAATATAGTAGTGTTCTCCCAGTCGGTGCGGACCTGAAATCTTCCCTGTTTCAAGTGCGGCAATAACGGGCTGCCAGTTTTTACGGAATTTTGACAGGCTCCGGGAACCGATGCTGCCGCCTTTATTTTTGCTTTTTGCATCCACGGAAAACTGTCCGGCTGCCTCTTTAAACCGGTCCGGCCGGCTGCCGATAAATTCAAGGGCGTTTTCAGCCTCTGCCAGGGATTCGATCTTGATCATGTGTACAGTATATACAGGCTTGATGATATAATTCTGCCGGTGGTCCTGGTAGAATTTTTTAAGCTCTTCCTCGGTAAAGCTGTTTTTATCAATCGGGGAGACCAGATGGTCCTGCATCACCTTGAGAAAAAGATTGGACATGAATTCATGGATCTGGGCCCTGATCCTCGGATCCTGGTGCAGTTTTTCATTGAGACCGTGGGCGATGACCATCTGCATGTTCAGAGCATGTTCAAATACAAATTCCGGGGTGAGCTGCCCGGTCTTATTCCTGAAACGGGCACTTTTCTTAAGGGTCTGGTAATGGGCGTCCAGGTCCTCTGTTGTCAGGCTGCCGCCGTTAAATTCGGCGACCAGGTTTGATTTGTCTGAACCGCCGGAACAGCCGGACAGAAAAACAATCACCAGTAAAAAAAAGATTAAAGTATACGTTTTCATAATTCACTCCGCAAATGATTAAATTGAACCCGGTAGCCGGCTTTTGGCCGGCTCCGGTTTTCTGTCTAGATATTGCCTTATCCTGCATAAAGGGCAAACATACCCGACACAAGGCCCCAGGCCACATATCCCACGATCACCCCCAGGGTAATGATCAGGGCCGGTTCGATCATGGCCGTCATCTTGGCGATTTTGTCCACCAGGATCTTTTCGTGCAGATCCTCCACTGACCGCATGGCCGTGTCCATCAGTCCGGTCTCTTCCCCGATCTTGATCATGGCCACAAACATGGGTGTAAAAAAGAACTGGCCTTGCAGGGCCACGGACAGGGCCTGGCCGCCCAGCACCTTTTCCGTCATCTCTTCAATCAGCCGCTTTACTTCCAGGTTTGCCACGGTGCCGCTCACGGATTTGAGGCCGTCTATCAGGGTGATTCCGCTTTCCAAAAGCGAGGCAAAGGTTTTGGAAAACTGAACAATAGTCCCGTATCGAAGAATGGGGCCGATCACCGGCACATAGATTTTGTACCGGTCAATATAGAGCCGGGTGATCTCGGTTTTCATCAGCAGGACAATGGTGCCGGCCAGAATAAAAAACCCGATGCCGATGCCAAGCATATTGGTCTGGAGGAACTGGGACACGTCCAGCAGGAACTGGGTATTGGCCGGAAGCTGTCTCCCCTGGAGAAGCGAGGCAAACCGGGGGATGACAAAGCCCACAAAAAAACCCACCACCGCCAGGGTGACCACCAGGACCACCGTGGGATAGATCAGACTCAGGACCATTTTGCGTTTCAGGGCAGCCCGGCCTTCCAGGAAATCCGAGATACGGTCCAGGACCACATCCAGGATGCCGCCCAGTTCGCCTGCCCGGATCATGTTGGTGACGAGCGGCTCAAATATCCTGGGATACCGGGCAAAGGCGTCGCTGAGACGCACCCCGCCTTCAATATCGCTCTTAATGCTTATCAGGGCCTTTTTCATGGTTCTGCTTTCCGCCTGCATCACCAGGATTCCCATGGCTTCGGACACGCTGACATTGGAGTGGATCAATGACGAGAACATGCGGAAGAAAAGGACCACCTGTTTGTTGCTGACATGCTGGAACAGGGAAAACTTGCTTAGATCCGCGGCTGCTCCGGTGAGTTCCCGGATATTCTGGATGATAAACCCGTCATCCTGGAGCAAGCGGGCGGCCGCCCCCTCGTCCGGGGCGGTGATGGTGTTTTTGATTTTTCCGCCGTTGCTGTCAACGGCCACGTATTCAAATATCGGCATGCCAGACCGTCCTTTTGTCCCAATGGTTTTTTACTCTATTGTCACCCGGGCGATCTCCTCGGGTGTGGTCAGCCCCTGCCTGACCTTTTCGATGCCGTCGGTCCGCATGTTCCGGTACCCCGTGTTTTTAGCGGCATGATCACGGATCTGCTCAAAAGTGGCCCCTGCCATAATCATCTCCCGGACGGTATCATCCATGGTCAGCAGCTCAAAGATGCCCATCCGGCCCCTGTAGCCGTTGGTACACTCATGGCAGCCCTCTCCCCGGGTCACCTCAAATCCGGTATCTTCCGGGAGCCCCAGCATGGTCAGTTCAGAGGGCCGTATCCGGCGGCGCTTTGCGCAGGCTTTACAGACCCGCCGCACCAGGCGCTGAGCCAGGACCGCACGGACCGACGCGGCCACCAGGAAGGGTTCGGCCCCCATATCCACCATCCTGGAAAAGGCGGACGGCGCGTCATTGGTATGCAGGGTGGAGAGCACCAGGTGGCCGGTCACCGCCGCCCGTAAAGAGATATTCAAGGTCTCCGGATCCCGGATCTCACCCACCATAATGATGTCCGGGTCCTGCCGCAGGATGGCCCTCAGTGCGTCGGCAAAGGAGAGCTTTTCTCCTGAATCCACCTGGGTCTGGTTGATGCCGCGAAGCGACAGCTCCACCGGGTCCTCGATGGTGGTGATATTGGTTGTCTCACTTCTGAGCGACTGCAGGGACCCGTACAGGGTGGTGGATTTGCCCGACCCGGTGGGCCCTGTCACCAGGACAATCCCGTAAGGGGCTGCCAGCCCTTGGTAAAATTCGTCCAGCATGGCCGGTTTCATGCCCAGCCCCTTCATTTCGATGATTTCATCATGGGGCGGCAGCAGTCTTAACACCGCCTTTTCACCGTTGATCACCGGCAGGGTGCTCACCCGGACATTGACCTTGTCGATGGAGAGGTTCAGCAACCGGGGAACAAATTGAAACGAACCGTCCTGTGCCTTTCTTCTTTCTGAAATATCCAGGGCTGCCATGACCTTGATCCGGGAAATGAGACGGGATGAAACATCTCGGGGCAGGATTTCCGTGCGTTTCATCTGGCCGTCAATTCTGAACCGGATCGCCAGTTCGTCCGTCTCGGGCTCCACATGGATGTCTGAGGCGCCCATGTTAATGGCCCGGATCATGATTTTTTCAAACAGCTCAATGATAAAGGTGGTATTCTCGGATTTGAGTGCAGCCTCCGGTTTGATGGAGGTGTCAAACCCTTTTGAATAATAATGATTCTGCAGTTTCTTGATTTTGCTCCGGTGGGTGAGCACCAGCTTGATCTGCTTTTGGGAAAGCCGGGACATATTCTGGATCACGGCCTTGGGAACCGGACCGGAGCACGCCATGAGCAAATCGTTGTTCCTGCCTAAAGAGACCGGCAGGAGCCCGGTTTTGATGCACATTTTCTGCGGGATGAGATTCACCGCTTCCGGCTGGATCTCCTCAACCGTTTCCGACAGCAAGGGGATGCCCAAAAAGGCGGAAAGATCCTCAATGAGCCGCTCCTGGTTCAGGTATCCTTCCCGGACCGCTGTATCGCCGATTTTTTCCCCGATCACCCGCTGTTTGGACAAGAGGCTGCTGAGCTGGTCATTGGTCAAGACCGCCCGGTTCACCAGGTATTCGCCGAACCGTTCTTTTCTTGCCATTATCGTTGCCTCCTGAACCAGTTGCGCCGGACAGGTCCGGGCACCTCCTGCTGCGGTTCGCCCGCGTTGAGGCGCTGGCGCATCAGGTTCTTGTTTTTGGCGGCCGAGATGGCCGTATCCACCGAAATCTTGCCCTCCTTGACCAGATTGGCCAGGCATTGCTCCATGGTGATCATGCCGTCGGTAAACCCGGTTTCAATGTTGGAATAGATCATGTCGTCCTTGCCCTGGCGGATCAGATTGGAGATGCCGGGGGTGGAAAACATGATCTCCACCCCCGGCACCCGGCCGGTGTTGGCTGCATTGGGAAGCAGCCGCTGGGAGATGACCGCTTTCAGGGTGGATGCCAGCTGCTGGCGGATCATGGGCTGCTCACCGGCCGGGAAGGCGCCCACCAGTCGGTTAACGGTGGAGACACAGTCCCTTGAATGGAGGGTGGAAAAGACCAGGTGCCCGGTTTCCGATGCCATGATGGCGGTGCGCATGGTTTCAAGATCCCGCATCTCCCCCACCAGGATCACGTCCGGATCCGCCCGGAGCGCGTCCCGGAGCGCCTCGGAAAAGGACGGCACATCCGAGTGCAACTCTCGCTGGTTGATGATGCTTTGATTGTTCTGATGCACGTATTCAATAGGGTCTTCAATGGTGATGATATTATGTGAAAAATGGGCATTGATCTCGTGAATCACCGTGGCCAGGGTGGTGGATTTACCTGAACCGGTGACACCGGTGACCAGAACTAGGCCGTCCCGGATATAGGGAAGCCGTCCCAGGCTTTCGGGTAGTCCCAGACTTTCAAAGGTGGGGATACCGGCCGCCAGGAGCCTGAATGCAATGGAAAGGGAGCCCCTCTGGTAATAGGCGGCCACACGGAACCGGCCCACCTCGTTGACACTGATGGCAAAATCCACCGACCGCCGGGTCTTGAGCACCTCACGGTACCGGTCTGTCATAATTTCACCCAGCAGTCCCAGCACGGCTTCCGAGCTGAGAGGGGGATGCCCCTCCAGGGGCTGAATTTTCCCCTTGACCCGGAACATGGGCGGAATGTCGGCGGCCAGATGAAGGTCAGAGGCATTCAGGCGGATGGTCTGTTTAAACAGCTCTGTGATGCTGCCGCAGGGAATTGGCTGGTCCGTAATGTCGGCACAGGTATTTGAATCCATATCCGTCATGGTCATTATTCCGCTTTTTCGTCTGTCAGCAGCGAATCCCTCTCTTCCAGGATCAGTCTGTTGGAACTTTTCCGGTTTAAAAGCTCCCGTGTCTGTGCGCCTGAAAACCCGGGATGGGCAATGACATGGGGAGTCAGAACAATAATCGTTTCGGTCTTGGTCGTGGTGTCGTTTTCCTGTCGGAACAAAAACCCCAGGCCGGGTATATCCCCTAAACCGGGAATCTTCCGGGTGGTGTCATTAACGGTTTCCCGGATAATGCCTCCCAGGGCAATGGTCTGACCGGATTTGGCCGTTAAAATCGATTTGATCTCACTTTTGTTCACCCCGTCAAGGGGGAAGTCGATCACATTGCCGAAATCATCAGCCAGGCCGATGGAGGTCACGTTCAGGACCGGCGAGGAGATCTCGGCTTCGATCTCCAGCGTCACGGTATTGTCCTCGTTGATAAAGGTGGACATTATAATTTCAGTGCCCAGCTCTTCGCGGTTGATTTCCACGATAAATGTGTTCAGAGTGTCCCCACCCTCCCCGATGGGGATGGTCTCTTTTTTGACATCATCCCGAAGCGGCACCTCCTCGCCGACGAAAAAATCAACCGAGGAGTTGTTGGCGCTCATGAGAAACGGGGAGGAGACTGTGTGAACCCGGCCCTCTTCTTCAAAAAAGGAGATCCGGGCCTCGATATTGTTGGAGGTGTAGGAAAACGCACCGGTGGAGCCGGTGGAAACGGCACCGGGCAGTTGGGAGATGCCGAACCCCTCCAGTACGCTGGTGGTGGGATCAATACGGCTTTGCACCGGGTTGTCGCTGAAATCACCAAAGTCGAACTGAAAAAAGCTTTCAAACTCGTCATCCAGGGTGATCTGAAGGATTTTGACCTCCAGGAGCACCTGGCTGGTGGGGGTGTCAAGGGTCTCGATGATCCTGGCCATTTCGTTGAGCAGGCTCTCATCCAGGGACCGGGCAATGATGCTGTTGTTGCGTTTAAATACGGTGAGGATGGCCAGCAGGGGCTTGGACGGTTTTTCCGCGGGCGATGACGCTTCAGCAGATACCCCTGCAGTTTGGGGCACCGGGGCCGTATCCCTTTGGAGAGATCCGGTATGGTCAGACCGCCGGTCATTGATCAGCCGGTCCATGAAGATAATGCGCTGATTGGAGGTGTTGTCCAGATCCGGCCCCTCGTATCTGCCGGTCAGATCGATATCCGCTTCCGGGTCCACGTGGCCGTAGACCTTTTCATCCTCGATTTCAGACAGGTAAACCTCGCTGCCCATCAAGGCCTGGATGATTTTGGCCATGTCCGCGGCATTGGTGTACTTGATGGAAAAGGCACGGGTGTGCTCGTTCTGCCGGATTTCAATATCCCGGATATACTCTTCCCGGGTCATGAGCGTGACGATGTTATGCCCCTCCCGGTACCAGAGATCGTTGAGGCGACAAATGGTTTCCAGTGCCGACCGCAGGCTGATCTCCTGCATGTAGATGTTGATCTTTTTATCCTCTACCGCCTTGGTGGGCACCACGTTGTAACCGCAGAGATCGGTGAGCAGTTCGGTGATCTGCCTGACCGGGACATCCCTTAAAATGAGGGACCGGATCTGCTCGGACATGCCCATGAGGTCCTGTCTCGGCTGTTGTGAAAGGGTCTGTTCCGCCTCTGCTTCATCCAGGACCTCTCCCTTGATGATCTTGACAATGGGTTTTTCTCGGTTCGGGTAGAAATCCTTCGGTGTGGGTTCTTCCACGGTTCTGCCCTCGATCACAAACCTTGTATTGTATGGGTTTTCCTTTTCAGGGGCAACCGGTGCCGCCGGCTGCCGGCATCCGGATAGAAAAAACGTGGTCATGATCAGGCCGGCAAAGATCAGGCGGGCCAAATTACTTTGGACCGGATTTCTTTGAACCAGTTTCCTTTGAATCAGTTTTCTTTGGACGTTCATCTCACCTCCACCTCGTACACTTTTTTATTGCCGCCTTTAAGCCGGATGCTTTTAGGGTTTATCTTTTCAAGGGTAAACCTATGGCTGATACCGCGGTAAAAAAGCTGGAAGCTATCCCCTTCCCGGTACACAGCGGTATGGTCGTCATCATTGAGTTTTAAAATCACCCGGCCCCGGGTCTGGGTGGTGATCAGGCCCACCACCTTGCAGCTTTGTACGGCCCGGGTATAGTTATATAAACTGATCTGCTTGGGGGATTCGGTGAACGGACTCCGGTCGGCGGCGGCTGACGGACCGGGCAGGACAGCGGTGAACAGAACCGGGATCATCAAAAAAATCAATATCTGTTTCATGGGGTATGCCTTTTCCTTGGATTAAATTTTTAACAAAAACCGGATCTGCAGGGGGGATGCTGTCTCCCCGGATTTTTCAATCTTCACCCGGGTGACTTCGATGGCGTCATCCAGGGCTTTGAGCTGGTAAAGAAAGTGCATGAACCGGTCAAAGCTCCCGGTCATACTGATCTGAAACGGACTCCACCTGAAATAGGGTCCCATGAAGCTCTCCATGGGCTCAATGGCCGAGATTTTAAGCCGGCTGCCTTCAATCAGTTCTGTGATCCGGCTTAACAACTGGGTTATTTCATCCGGGTCCCCGGTTTTAACTGACAGGCTCTGGTTCTCTTTTTTCAGTTCCGCCAACCTTTCCTGGTCTCTTTCAATGGCCTTTTCCAGTCGGAACAGCGGGGGGATCTCATTGAGCTGGTTGATATCGGCCACGATTTTGTTCCGCTTCTGCAGGGTGGTTTTCAACACCTTGGTCTGGGGATCGTACATATACTTGAGGTAGAAAAAAGAACACGCCACAATCAGGGCGGCGGCCAGCCCGAATTTTTCCAGGTTGGTCATGGTTCTCATGATTCGTGTCTCCTTTTGCCGGCGGATTTTCCGATTTGAGATTCTGTGTGGCCCAGGCGGGTTATCATACGCATTTCAAAATAGAGACGGCGGTTCTCCGCTGCCTGGATGGTTTCAATGACCGCAGAGTCGCACCATTCAACCGCCTGGAGCAGGGTGGCAAATTCGCCGATGGATTTCAGACGGCTGGAAACCCCCTTGACCATAAAAACGGTCTCCTCTGATTCATCCTGGGCCAGAACCTCCAGGACAACCGGGTCGGGAAGGGATTCGGCAATGGTGTTCAGGGTCCGGATCAGACCGGCTATGTTCCTGTCCGCCTCTTTGCTGATATAGTTGATCTTGTTCTGGTAGTTTTGAATGTCTTTTTTTATCTTTGCCGACTTTTCCTGAAGCGTGTTGAACCGGCTGATGGTCTCTTTGTTCTCCTTGAGCTGCCGGGTGTAGGTGATGATCTCCTGTTTAAACCTGCGCTCCTGGTATTTCATGTACTGATTGTGCCCCAGCAGCACCATGGCAATCAGACCGGTTGCCACTAGGGGCATGATATAGGCATTTTTTTTGATCCGCACAATGAGCGGTTCGCTGTCATCCACCCCCACCTGGCGGAAGGCGGTTCCTTTGAGTTCCCGGATCCCGGCACCTGCGGCGGTTCCGAAAACAGCATCCCCGGGATCCGGCTCCCGGGCCGTTACCCCGGAGGTTTTGGCAAGAAGCAGGGGGGATGCACCGGAGATTGAAAAGTCATCCAGGAAACGGGCAATTTCCGGCTGAGCCGCGCCCGGGCCGGTGAGCACCACGGCCTCGTGTTCAGGTGCCTGGGAAAAGGTGAACTTGAGGCTCTCTTCAAGGCCGGTGACAACGGTTTCCCGGTCCAGGTGGGACCGGATGGCATCACAGGAGAAGTTGAGTGTTGAGATCTGTTCCGGGTGGCGGCCCCGGAAAATGGCAAAGTTGGAATAATCCGGCCCCACCTCCAGGATGGCCCGGGGGGTATCCATGTTTTCAAGAAAGAGGGGCATGTAAAAGGAGACCTCGGGCGGGTAGATCCGGTTGAGCTTCAGACCGGCCGCCTTGAACCGCTCTTTGATGGCCACGTAGACATTGCGCTCAATGGCGGATATATTGACCATGACCTCGTCCGAGTCTTCCTCGTAGACAATCTCCCCGGGTTTGGCCTTTGGCTTTTTCTCCTTTTCAACGCCCACCAGGGCATTGCTGCCGGATATGCCGGTATAGGGCTCAATTTCCCATTTGGCCGATTCCGAGAGTTGGTAGACCGACATATGGGCCACCTTTTTTTTATCCATGAACAGGTCGCTGGAACGGGCCAGGGCCGTGACATAGACGGCATTCCGCCCGGTGTATTTTAATAACTGGGCCAGTTTTTTCAAGGTGTCGATGTCGGGCAGGTCATCTTCCGGGGCCGGCCGCTTCAGGCTTGTAAAATCAATGATGCTGAATCGTTTGCCTTTTTTTTCCACCAGGACGCCCCGGATGGCGTCTGAGGCCACCTCAACAGCCATTATTTTTCTGGGTATCATGATACGTCGGCCTCTGTCTGCTTATGGGACGGGTAAAAAATCATCGGTATTCACTGTAATCTCTTCAAGCTGGCCCGATCCCGGGACCGCCAGGATATTCAGGGAACGGGCCGTGTAGGGTTCACCAGTATCCATCTCATTGTCCCCATCAATATCGTTCCAGAAGACCAGTTTGCGGGAGCCTGTCAAAACCTGTTCAGCGGTGAGATTGTCGTATTGCCAGCAGGGGTTTCCCGGCCAGACACCCTGCCCCCAGTCATCCGGGGAGCCGTCGCCGTCCTCGTCGGTAAGGGTGGTGCAGACCAGGGCCTGGGAGGCGGCTGTCCCTTCCCCCCGGACCAGCCTGGCCCGGGTGGTGCCGACGGTTGCATTCAGAACGGTGATACGGCCAATGGTGACATGACCGGGACGGTATTCATGGCGATACAGGATCCGGTAATGGTTGTCCTGGTTTTCAGGCAAAGTGGGATCATAGGTTGTCACATCCACGGTTTCGGTCAGATTTTCAGGCTCGGTTTTCTCAGCATTCACGCTCCCGAAATCAAACTGCCCGTCCGGCCCCCGGGAGAGGATCAGCATGGCATGGCCGGCAATATCTGAAAAGAAGAGCAGCTCCCGGCCCCACGGGTCTGTGAGGATCTCGTCTTCCAGGATGCCCGCGGGCGGTTCGATGTAGCGGGTCCGCCATCCCATGCCCCAGGCATGCACCCCGATGTCGTCGCCTGGGTCAGCTGCATTGGGGGTTTGAGTCCACAATCCCCTGGGCTGCCCCTTGGTATAGGCATCTCCGACTGAATCTTGGTTGTCCCAGTGATCCGTATCCCATTGGAACAGGTCCGGCAGTGACCCCACATCCCCGGTAAACCCGGTGTTGCTGCCGAAGGGCGCCTGCCCGGCCAGGGCCTGGCGCACCCTCTGCACCTGGTCCTGGGCTGCATCCTTTAACGCCTGGGCCCGGGCTTCGAACACGGTCTCATACTCATGGGAGTATATTTTCATGACAATATTATCCAGGTTTTCGGTGGTGGTCTCATCATAACCGGTTGCCATGGTGTCGGCCGGATTAACCGTCCAGACATGGCCGGAGCAGGTACCCTTTGTCGGATACCGGCCATCTCTGTCCGGCCCTTCGGACAAGATCCAGAAGATGGTGGATCCGGCCCGGTCCGGGTCCAGGGTGATAAAAAATTTCAAGGCCCGGCCCCAGGCATCGGAAAGCACCCCATCGGTATTCAGGTTTCTAAACATCTCTTTGTCATCGTACAATTCCCCTAGGGTGGCCGCGTCATAATCCCCGTCCTCCCAGGTTTCATTGCCGGAGATACCGTCCCAGGCCGGTTCAAGGGCAGCATACGCGTCATCGGTTTTGGCCAGGTGGCTGCCGCTGTCAGCCCTGCCCGTGGGAGCGGGAAGAT
>JANQML010000126.1 GCA_028280105.1 Desulfobacula sp.
AATCCTCATAATAACGGCTTTTACCGGTGGGACCGATAATTTCTGTGACCTCGACCGTATTGCTGAACCGGTCATTCATTTTCACTGAAAAATTATGCCGCCATTTGTAGCCCAAAGCCCCTTGTTCCATGCTGAGGCTGTTGTAATACCTTTTAAATGCAAAGCCTCCCTGAAAAGGTGAATTAAACGACAGGTCAACCTGCTGTTCAAAATGATTGCCGTTATAAATATTGATCGGATCCGCTTTTAAGTTTTTCTGGGGACATTGGGGGAATTTGGGGTCTTCATCGGACCCGAGGTATTGATCTTCAGTCTTTTCCGGGTCTAATGGGTGTTTGCAATCCGGTCCATCATTGGGGTCGTTGGGGCAGTAATCAAAACAATTATCAATGCCATCCTCGTCACTATCCCGACCACTGCCGACAAAAGGGAAAGGATATGAGTGGTCTTCACCAAAACACAGATCTCGCACAACCCAGGTACCAACGCATGATCCAGCACTGCAACTACATATTATACATCCGTCACCAAAATACGGTAAAATGCTTTCTTGACAGACATGGACGCGGCTTGGCCGACATCCAGGTCGTGCTTCAAGTTCGTTTACTAAATCTACTGCTGAATGCAAGGCCTCCGATCTTGTCATAGAATACGATAGGGGAATAAGCTGAAAACAAAGAAGAGATATAATAAAAGAAAATAAGATAAAAGACGTCCTGTCTCTAAGCATGTTAGTACTATCTCCCGGCATTAAGAACGATCAAAGAATAAAAAACAATTGAACGACTGTGGTTGTATTAACCATACTTCTTTTTAAAAAACAACAAAATATCACTCTGGAAGTTATCAAGCGGATAAAAACATATTTCTCAGAAGCCCACATAACCATGGGATTGAGCAATGTGTCTTTTGGACTTCCAAACCGCCTGCTCATTAACCGGACATTCTTCTCACTTAATCGTCGATCCAGGCATCAAGCCGGGTGGTCTGTCCATCATCGGACAGGCATTGGTAGACCAGCCTGCCCCGGGCCTGGTAATCGGATAGTAAAGACTCGAACCGGTTTGAATGGATGGTCTCTACTTCAATCCGGTGGCAGATGGTCCGGGTATATGTTGTATCGGCGATCCGGTATAACAGCGGCTTGACCCGGTTCAGAAACGCATCGTTAAAATCATAGGCCAGCTCCACCTCATAGCTTGCCAGAGAAACCAAGGGGGTGAGCGGCGCCATATCCACGGCGGCCTGAACCGATTCACCATAGGCATCTATCAGCCCCCGGACCCCCAGTTTGACACCACCGTAAACACGGGTCACCACCGCGGCAATCCATGTCAGGTTTTGGGACTGAAGGGTGTGAAGCATGGGTTTTCCGGCTGTGCCGGATGGCTCCCCTGCATCTGAACAGTGAAACAGATCACCTGTATCGCCCAGAACATAGGCCCAGCAGTTGTGGCTGGCGGTCCGGTTCTTTTTTGACACCGATGAGATAAACGACTTGGCAGCCCGGACCGAATCTGCAGGCACACACCGGCAGGTAAAAATCGAACGCCGTATCTTAATGGTTTTTTCCCGGGGTGATTCGATTGAATAATACATCGGTATCAATCAGATGGGCCGGGACAACCGGACGAATCAAAAACACGGGTCAGCAGATTTGACACATCCCAGAGCGAAATGGGTTTTTTCAAAACCCCTTTTACAGAGGGAGCGTTCAATGTGCCTCTCCGGACGGTTTCCTCCAATCCGGAACAAATAATCACCGGCAGGTCCGGATCTATCAACCGGATATGATTGGCCAGTTCAATGCCGTCCAGCCCGGGCATGATCAGATCCGTGATCACCAGATCAAAGGCGGAAGGGTGGTCTTTAAGGCGATCGAGCGCCGCTAGCGGATCGACATGGCAATGGACCGTATATCCCAGTTTTTCAAACATATCTGTCTGCATGTCCGCCACTGTTTGATCATCATCCACTAAAAGAATGGTCTCGGCCCCCCTTCGGATCTCTGAATAATCCCGGCATTCTTCACGGCATCTTTCAGGCAAATCCGGACCGTCATAACCGCCACAGACGGGAAAGCAAATCTCGAACCGGTTCCCCCCGCCGTGCCGGCCCGTGAAACGGATTCGGCCGTGATGGCCTTCAACAATGCCGCGAACAACGGAGAGTCCGATTCCGGGTTCTCTGTCTTCCCGGTTCAAATGGAAATAGGGGTCAAAGACCTTATCCCTCATATCCGGTGCCATTGCATCACCGTCATCTTCAATGGAAAGGCAGACATACCTGTTTTCACCCGGTCCGGGCCGGCCGGGAAAGAGATCGGAGCCGGCTGCCGGTACAAGCCGGATACCCACGGTCCCTGGGGTATCGCCAATTGCCCGGTAGGCCGTCGTCACAAGACTCATCATCACCTGATGGATCTGAATCGAATCCGCCAGAATAACCGCATCACCGGCTTCAATGCCGACTTCCAGCCGGATGGTGGACGGCAGGGAGGAGCGGATCAGGGTCATGGCCTCATCAACGACGGCGGACAGGTTAAGCGGGGTTAGAGCCGGCTCCTTCTGCCGGCTGAAGGTCAGCATCTGGTACACCAGTTCCCTGGCCCGGCTGACACAGTCGAGAATCGTGTTTAAATGGGCACGGCAGGGATCTGTTTCATCTGTCTCCTTTAACAGCATTTGCGTATACCCGAAAATCGGGGATAGGATATTGTTAAAATCATGGGCAATTCCACCGGACAACCGGCCGACGACTTCCATTTTCCGGGCCTGAAGCAACTGATCTTCCATGACCTTTCTTTGGGAGATATCCATGATCATCGCCCTGAACTCAACGGGCCTGCCCTGGAAGTCCTTGACAGCATCAACAGAGATACGGATCCAGATCGCCTCTCTTTCTTTTGGTTTCATCCTCAGCTCCATGGGCTCTATGGACCGGCCGTTCAAAAGAGCGTCCCGTATCGTTGCGATCACTTTTGCCTTTTGGGTCGGCTCCAGAAGGAAGGTCGAGACATTCCTGCCGATGAGCGCCTTCCGGCCGTATCCGGACAATTCTTCAGCCCGCTGGTTGGCATTGATAATCGCTCCGTCCGGATCCATTGAAATATATGCAATGGGAGCGGTTTGATAGAGATTGCGGTATTTTTTTTCGTTTTCAATCAATTCCCGGGATATGCTGCGCAGGTGTTTTTCTTTTCGCCATAAAAGCCGGGCCCCGGCTTTCCCCCGGAGCAGCCCCAGATTTTCAAGGGAGGCGGAATCGACCATTTTACTCAAGGTATCCAGGCGATCCAGCAACACCTTCTCCTGCACAAACCGGTCCGCCCGGAGCTCAAGCAGGGAGGGGTCGGCTGTATTGATCACGAGAATGCCGTAATCCGGCAAATAGATATAGATGGAATTGATTGATTGAAAATGCCTGACAATCCGTACATCTGCCCGGATCGTATCAACGGATTTTTTGATCTGCCGGCCGTTATAAACGAAAAACGGGATATCAAAGTAGATATCTGCCGTCGGTTGCGGCAAAGAACGGGTGTCCGGGCAGATGATAATGTTGATTCCCTTTTTATAGTAATCGGCACAGTTTCGCAGTACGTGGGCGATAATACCGCTGGTCTTCCGGCGTTGACCGTTTTCTGCGGTTTCATAAAAATAGACCGGGCTCAGTTTCTTTGATGTCACGATACGGGCCCCGAATAATTTCAAAGCCAGTCCCCGGAAACCTCTCCCGTCAAGGCCATCCATAATGCCGCGGTCCCAGCGGCTGGTGGGTAGACTCTTGATCCGTGTCTCGTCGGTTCCGTAAAGAATACCGGTATGGCGGGCGGCAAATAGATCAAGGGAGGCACGCAACAATTTTTTAATGGGATTGCCGTTCCCGCCCGGGCAATATCCCTGCAATCCCTTACCCTTTGTTTTCATCATGTCCTATTGCCTGCCCGGAATTTATACAACGGTTTTCCCATCCAATACCTGTCTGATCATGCATGACACCTCTTTTACGGTCAGCGGTTTATTTAAAATGCCTTTAACTGCTCTCAACCCATTCATCTGTTTTTCCCGGAATTCCCCGAACCCGGTATAAATGATAATCGGCAGATCCGGCCGCATCCGGCAGACAGATTCGGACAATTGATCTCCGGTCAGATCCGGCATGGTCAGATCCGTGATGATCAGATCGAACGCATCCGGACATCGCCGGCACCTCTCCAGTGCGTTAAGGCTGTTGCTGCATGGTGTCACCCGGTACCCAAGCCCTTCGAGCATATGGGTCATCATATCCAGGACTTTGGCATCATCATCCACCAGAAGGATCCGTTCATCCCCCCGGCAAATGAGGGTATTGTCCGTATCCGGCGTTTCAATTGCCTGCCCGCCGGCATCTACCGGAAGATAGACCCTGAAAACCGTTCCCTTTTTTTGTGCAGATGAGACCCGGATGTGACCGCTGTGGGACCGGACAATCTCCCGGACAACCGACAGACCGATCCCTGCCCCGCTACCCTGTCTTTTGGTCGTAAAAAAAGGATCAAATATCTTGTTCACAATATGATCCGGAATACCGGCACCGGTATCTTCAACCGTCAAAAGGCAATACCTGCCCGGCATCCAGCCGGGTTCAGGCCGGGACTGAATCTCCACGGCCTCTAAAGATACCGTCAAAACCCCTCCGTTTTCATTCATGGCATGACAGGCGTTGGTGATGAGGTTCATGACAATCTGTTGAACCTGAACCGGATCCGCTAAAAGCATCCCGCAATTCCGGCTGATCTGTTCCTTGATTTTAATGCCGGGCGGAAGAAACGCCCGCACCAGTCCCAGGGCTTCCTCTACAAAAAGATGGGGAGCAACAAGGGAGATCTTTGTTTCCTTCTGCTTTGAAAAGGTCAGCATTTGATTGACAAGCCCTTTGGCGTAAGCAGCGCAATTTTGAATGATATAAAGATATTTTTTATGTTCTTCCCTTGTAAACGAGTTGTTCATCGATAATATTTCCGAATAACCGGAAATGGGTGTGAGAATATTATTAAAGTCATGGGCAATTCCACCGGCCAGGTTACCGATGGCCTCCATTTTCTGGGTCTGGAGCAATTGGGCTTCCAGACGTTTTCTTTTGGAAATATCCACGGCCATGACCCGGAACTCAAGAACCCTGCCTTCTACATCTTTGAGAATATCCAGACAGAGCGTTACCCAGACACCCTGCCCTTTTTTATTTTTAAATTTCATTTCAAGGTCTTTAATGGTCCGGTTCCGGTCAAGGATCGAAACCACCTGCTCTTTTGTCATCTTTTCTTCAGGTTCCGGTGCATAAAATTCAAGGATATTATGCCCGATTAATTCCCTTTTCTCATACCCTGACAACCTGCCTGTGGCCTGATTGCATTTGATGATCGTTCCCCGGCTGTCCAGGGAAAAATAGGCAACCGGTGCATTCTCATAAAGATCGACATATTTTCTCTCATTTTCAATCAAGGACCGGGAGGTTTGGCGCAGCTGCTTCTCCTTTTTCCGAAGCAAATAGGTACTCCGTCTGCCTTTCAAACGCCCCAGAACGGCCAGGGAAGCCACCTCCACCAGGTGAGTCAGCAGATCAAATTTCTTTTTAAGATCCCCCTCTTTTAGAAACCGGCCCCGGTCCTGTGCCAGCAGCTCCGGTGTCACGGTATTTGCAACCAGAATGCCATAGTCGGGGATATAGACGGATACAAAATTTTTTGCCTGAAAATGACGGATAATATGCAAGTCAACGTTCAGTCCATTATCGGGTCTGCGGATCAGACTGCCGTTGTAAGTATACAGGGGCATGGAGACGTACTGCGCATCCGTCCGGTAAGCTTCTTTGGGAACAACCGGGCTGAAGACCACATGGATTCCCTGTTCATAGTAATCGGCACAGGTCCGCAGCATATAGGAAATCAGGCCGTCATTATCCTTCCGCCGGCCCCTGGCATCGGTTTTATAAAAAAATACCGGGCTTAACCCTTTAGCAAAAACAAGGGAGCGGCCCAGGTATTTGAGTATTTTTCCCCTGCTCCCCCTGCCGTCGAACATATCTGCAACACCCCGGTCCCAGTCATCTGTGGGTAAAAAACGGGCGCCGGATGAATTGGTGCCGTAAAGAATGCCCACCTGATCCGCCGTTAACAAATCCAGGGCTGCCCCCAATAATTTTTTCAACGGGTTGCCTGTTTTAAAAAAACTCTTTTCAATCCGGTCAATATCCATTGCAGCCCTGTTTTCTTTTCATGAAAAAGGTATAAACATTAAACCAACCCTCTATATTTATTTCATAAAATCAAAATTAAAACCAAGGGTCAAGGGGATTTGCCGGCATCCTGAAACATAAAGAACAGGTTTAAAAACATGGACTAAAGAGCGGAACCGCTTTTTCTGAAAAGAGCCGGATACGCCGCAGGGATAAAAAGAGTCTTGAAAACTGCGGGTGTATCCTTTATCAATAGAAGGACCGCGCTGTTCAATGGGCAGCCGGACTGACATTAACTTCAAAAGAGCCTTTATATATGGAATCACCCCCTAAACGAATCGTTACCCGGCCCGATTTTGACGGCATCGTATGCGCCGTATTACTCCGGGATGCTGAAGATATTGTTTCCGATGTCTATTGGGTGGAACCCAATGAGATCCAGACCGGAAAAGCCGACATCCGGCCGGGCGACATTATCGCCAACCTGCCCTTTTCATCTGAATGCACCCTCTGGTTTGATCACCACATTTCCAATAAACCGAAGAACGAATTCAGGGGAGCCTTTGACGTGGCGCCTTCTGCCGCGCGCGTCATTTACCGGTATTATCAGGAAAAAGGCATCATGGATGACCGGTATGATGAATTATTGTTCCACACCGACGTGATTGATGCGGCCCAATTGAGCCTGGACCAGGTCCGGTTTCCGGAAAAGTATCCCTATATCCTCTTGTCAATGACCATCAAAAACAACGATTACGAAGATATCGACTACTGGAACCTGCTTGTGGACCTGCTGAAGGACACAAGTGCGGACCAGCTCATGGACCACCCCCGGGTTCATCCCCGGTGCCGGGAGGTCATAAAAGAGAATGCCGAATGGGAATCGCATTTAAAAGCCCATACCCGGATTGAAAACGGCATTTCCATCACCGATTTCAGATCCCTTGAAACCGTGCCCGCGGGAAACCGGTTCCTGAGCTACTCGATGTTTCCGGAAAGCATTGCCAGTGTTAAAATACGATTCGATTCACCCGCATGCAGAAATGTTCAGGTCAGTGTGGGGCGTTCCATCTTTAACCGGAAATGCAATGTCAATATCGGCAAACTGCTTTCCGGATTCGGCGGCGGCGGTCATGCCGGCGCAGGGGGATGCACCCTTCCGGCAGAGAATGCCGAAGAGAACTTAAGAAAAATTTTAAAGGCAATGGTTGATAACCAGCCCGTTGATTGACACCAAAAGATCCTAAGGCATCGAGTAAAAATAACCTATCCATCTTACTTGTCTTTTTATCCGTATTTTTCGTTGGGAAAAGGTTTACATAGCTCGTTATGCGCGCCTTTTCCCGCCTTGAATACAAATAAAAATTCGGCGCAATATGTAAAGGTTATTTCCACTCGCTGCCTAAACAAAAATTTGATGGTGGATTTGGTGTCTGCCTTTAAATCATCCGTTGTTCACTGGCGTTGCCATGAGATATCAAAAATATAGAGCCCTACTATTTCAAAGAAATGAGGTATCCGGTGATACGGTTTACGTATTGACATTTCACCTGTTACATCCTAATTTTAAAGACCCTTCGTTCGAGGCAGGATCTGAAACAGGATTAAATGAATTGAAATAAAATGACTGAAAATGCGCCAACCGACATACCGTCTTCATCGCAAATCTCATTGGTTCCCTACTATATGGTCGATTTGATCGCCACCACGATCGGAATCGTCGTCGTCGTTTTTTTAAATATGGCGACACCGCTTGAATTTATCCGGAATCAGATTTTTGGGGAAAATCAAGCCTTTTCATGGCAAGTGCTTTTTTTGTTTTTCCTTCCGAGACTGGTTCTCATCCTTGCCATCTCTTATCTGTCGGTGATTGTTTGCATGAAACAGCTGCTCAAACCGGTTTCCGCATGCCTTAAAAAGATCAGGAACAAAGAGGACCTGCCGGCCGAAGAGGTTGAAGCGGCTCAGAAACGGATTTTGAACCTGCCCTATCTGCACTTTCCCCTGAATATTGCCATCTGGATCTTTATTCCATCTATTGTTGCATTGGCAGCTGTTGTTTCAGGAATGACCAATTATCAGACGGCAGCTATTTTATCTATCCGGGCCGGTATGGTGGGGTTGATTGCCTCTGCCATCGCCTCCCAGCGAATTGAATCCATTTCCCGCACGGCTTTGATCCCCTTTTTTTTCCCGGATGGCCAGCTGACCCGGCTTAAAACCGTTTCCCGGCTCTCTTTGTCCAGACGGATTGTCTTTATCAACCGGCTGGGTGCTGTGATTCCCATTCTGATCTTATTGATCACCCTTCTGACACTGCAGTGGCAGGTGGCTCTTGAACCGGTTGCCGCATTGGATTACGGCCGCGGCATCATTATCTTTGCATGTGTTCTCTTTGCCTGGACCCTGTTGTTTTCAAGAGAATTAAACCGGATGCTCAGCAAGAATATTGTGGATCCGATCAATCGGATGGTTGAGGTCCTCCGTCATGTCCGGAAGGGGGAATACACCCGGCGACTCCAGGTGGTGACCAATGATGAAATCGGCTATGCCGGGGATGTGGTCAATGAAATGGCACAGGGGTTGGAAGAAAGAGAAAAAATGCAGCGATCCCTCAATCTTGCCCGTCAGATTCAGCAAAACCTGCTGCCTAAAAAGAATCCCGATATCCCGGGGCTGGATATTGCCGGAAGCAGTATCTATTGTGATGAAACCGGGGGCGACTATTATGATTTTCTTTTGCCGGATCATCCAACCGATCCGTCTGTCCGAATTGTTCTGGGAGACGTTTCCGGTCACGGTATTTCGTCGGCACTGCTCATGACAACTTCCCGGGCCCTGTTCCGTCAGCGGTCGGTGATGCCCGGAGAGTTGTCCGAAGTGGTCTCCCAGGTCAACCGGCTGTTGTGTGAAGATGTCGGGGATTCCGGCAATTTTATGACTCTTTTTTGTGCGGAGGTGGATCCGGTTAACCACCGGATTAAATGGGTCCGGGCCGGTCATGATCCGGCCATTCTCTACCATGCCGATACAGACCGGTTTTCAGAACTGAAAGGCCCGGGCATGGCACTTGGCGTGGATAAAAGTATGGTATATGAGGCAAGGCAGGTGTCATCCCTCTCCGGGGGACAGGTTGCCGTGCTTTACACGGACGGGGTCTGGGAGGCAAAGGATGCGGATGGGCAGGCCTTTGGAAAAGACCGGCTTAAGCAGGTCATTAGGGAGAACAGCCATCTGCCGGCTCAAAAGATTCTGGATGCGGTCATGGATGCCTCCATCCAATTTCAAAAAGGTGAAAAACGCCAGGATGATGCCACCCTGATCATTATAAAATTTTTATAGGGGTTGTCAAAATAACGTTCCGATTAAGTTTCTTATGTTACGGGTTGAACAGCACATGACGCCAAGACTGTCGGCCCTCTCAGAGAGCTTGACATTATAAAAGCCTTTTTTTCGGAACATATTGTTGTCATTTGCTATAAATGATCCGTAAAAATCTTAAAAGCTTTATACAAAAACAGGATAGAAATCGGTTGGGACGGATCGGATTCAGGCGAAACAAACAACCGGGTCAGATCACCCCGATTCCGGCAACCGCCTCTACCCCCCCGTGAAAGATTGGATGGGATTTGAGCTTCAAATCGAGTTGCTTCAAGTCATCGGGCGCGGGTAGAATAATTGCCAGACGCCACCCTTTAAAATCGGATCTCAGCTTGTTCCTCAGATCCCTGTAAAAATCCCGTTGGCGGGTATCGTGTTTCAACCGTTTCCCATATGGCGGATTCAGGGCAATAAGCCCTTTTTTCCCTCTGGAAGAGATCTGATCCGGATGGATGGTGAAAAAGTCGGTGTGCCGAATATCAATCAGCCGGGCAAAATCACGGTTTTTGATATTTTCCTTTATGGCAGTGATGGCACCGGCATCGGCATCAGACGCGAAAATCGTGGGATGGGAAGGCAGGAACCGTGTTTCAGCGGCTTGTCTTTTCAGATGCTGCCAGGTCTTTTGGCTGAATCCGGGCAGGGTTTCGAATGCAAAAGACCGGTAATATCCGGGCGGCGTCCCGGTGTGAGACAGGGCCGCCTCTATTGAGAAAGTGCCGGAACCGCACATGGGATCGATCAGAATATCGTCCTTTGAAAAACCGGCCCATGTCAACATGGCCGAGGCAATACTCTCCCGGAGCGGGGCCGGGGTTAGCTCTGTTTTGATTCCCCGTTTGAAAAACGGGGCTCCTGTGGTATCCAAAGAGAGGGTGAACGCGTCATGGTCCGCCCGTACAAAGAGGGTATGATCGGCATTCCGGTCTGCCTTCAATCCGGTTCGAATGCCCAATTGTTTGAGAATCGTTGTCTGAATCCGCTGGGCAACGGCACCGGAATGGTATAGTCTGGATTTTTTTGCGGTCACCCGGATATCCGGGCAACCGTTGACCGGAAGATGGAGTTTCCAGTCCAAGGCTGTGATTTTCTTTTCCAATGCGCTGAACGAGGTGGCTTTAAACCGGGCCAGCCGCATTAAAATCCTTAACGGGGTTTTAAGGTGGAGGCTGGCGTTCATGATCTGTTCCGGCCGGGCGTTAAATTCGATTCCCCCGGCCATTGGGGTTAAATCGGGGACGGAAAATCCCAGATCCGTCATCTCATTGATACCGAATTGTTTTAACCCCGGAGAACAGGCCGCAAAGCATGGGTGCTTCCGGCCCGTGATCCGTCGTTTGACTCTTTTATCATACGCAGAGGGTTTCACCGTTACAATTTTTCATATGCAGACCGGATTAATTGGAGCGTACTCTCCCAGGAGATGCATTCGTCTGTGATGGAGACCCCGTATTTCAGGTCGTTGCAATTACCGGCGCATTTCTGGTTGCCTTCAAAGAGATTGCTTTCAAGCATCAGGCCGATGATATCGGTGTTACCGCCTGCCCGCTGATCCACCACCGAATTGAATACAAAGGCCTGCCCTTTTTGTTTCTGCCCGGAGTTATCATGGGAGCAGTCGATCATCACTGTATCCATGAGATTTTTCTCCTTGAGAAGCCGCTGGGTTTTTTCAACAGATACCGGGTCGTAGTTCGGATGTGTGCCTCCCCTGAGAACGATATGGCCAAAAGGATTTCCTTTGGTGGAAACAACAGAGGAAAAGCCTTTTGGGTCAATGCCCAGAAAATGCTGGGGAGCCTTGGCCGCCGTCATGGCGTTAATCGGTGAGCTCAGGCTTCCGTCTGTGGCGTTTTTAAACCCCACGGGCATGGAGAGACCGGAGGCCATCTCCCGGTGGGTCTGGGATTCCGTTGTCCGGGCGCCTATGGCCACCCAGGTCAATAAACCTGCGATATACTGCGGTGTAATGGGATCTAAGATTTCCGTTGCCGTGGGCAATCCCATCCGGTTGATGTCAATCAGCAGGGATCTGGCTTTTCTCAACCCTTCGTCGATGTTGTAGGAACTGTCCAGAAACGGGTCGTTGATCAAGCCTTTCCAGCCAACGGTTGTTCTCGGCTTTTCAAAATAGACGCGCATGATCAGGTTGATCTTTTTTTTAACCTCGTCACGCAGCACTCTCATTTTTTCGGCATATTCCAAAGCAGCATCAATGTCGTGGATGGAGCAGGGGCCGGAGATGATCAGAAGGCGGTCATCGGTTTTTTTTAAAATGTTTTCAACATCCCGGCGTCCGTTGATTACGGTTTCGGCTACTTCATCGGTAAGAGGCAGCTCTTTTTTAATGTCATCGGGTGCAATAAGGGGTTTAAAGGACTTAACGTTTAGATCATAGGTCTGTTTCATGGCTTTTTCCTTTGCAGGTCTGTTTCAAAAGCCGGCAGATAAAAACCAAAAAGCCGCAGGCTTTTGCTGCCTGCGGCTTTTTGGGTAAAAATAACTAATGCAACACAGGCAGGTCGGTATAAAAATAATACCAAAAATAAAAATAACGGCTGTCTGTAATGCATGGATTCATCTGTTTTCCTTTTGACCTTTGATAAACCATAAAAAAAATCAAGTCAAGGACTAATAATTTTCTAACCAGGGCAAACGCACGTAAAACCGGCACAGTTTTTGATCACTCATAATATTAAATACTTGGTTCTCCATTAAAGATCTGTCTGCGTTTGCCTTCATCATGTAACCACCTGAAATCGTTCGTTCTGAATTTTACATGCGTTGACCCTGATTTTCTAACCACAAACAAAAAATGGAGACCGGAATTCAGACGGGGCGCTTCACAAATAGCCGAATTGATGGTATTTTGAATCATACTCAAACAGAACGGTTTCAAAGACAGCACGAATATTCTTAACATATAGTTTGTTTTATAAGATTACGGGGAGCCGGGGTGCAATTATGGGTGAATCTGAAAACAATAAATCCTGTTTTGATCTTTTCGGCTGTCCGGACGAGTTGAAAATCCTGCGAAATGCCATATCAAAGGTGCCGGTTGCCATCAGCGTCACCCATAAAAGCGGGCGGCATCTTTACCATAATCCCTGTTTTGCCCACATGTTCGGATATGACGTAGACGAAATTGATACGGGCCCGTATCAATCCCTGTTTGCAGACAAAGCCGTTTATAAACGGATTGTCACCGCGCTTCAGTTCGATCATGCCTGGACCGGTGACATCGAGATGAAACAACGGTCGGGCAGGCCCATCCCTGTCTTTCTGGAAGCCGAAGCTATTCTTGACGATACCGGAGGTATTTCAGCGGTGATCGGCACATTTACGGACCGGTCAAAACAAAGAAAAACCGATCAGGCGAACTGGTTTCAAAATGAATATTTATCCACCCTTCATACCGTTTCACTGGGCATGTTTCGCCGTCTCAACCTGTCTGATCTGCTGAATGCCGTCATTGTGAGGGCCAGCCGGCTGACCCGCATTCCGAACGGTTTTTTACACCTCTATGACCCGGAGAAAAAAAGACTGGTCGTAAAGGCGGCCTGCGGTAACCTGGCCGGGAGCATCGGGTTTGAATTGGAACCGGAAAGCGGTCTGGCCGGCTTGATCTTTAAGACCGGTGAGCCTGCTATTATCGATAATTACCGGCAATGGCCGGATCGATCAGAAGCGGACATATTTGACAATCTCTTCTCCATTATCGGCATCCCCTTGGTTTCCGGGTCAAAGATTGAAGGCGTGATCGGTTTGGGTCACCATGAAGCCGGCAGCCAGATCGATCCGGAAATCGTTACCATCCTCGAAGAATTTTCAGCCATCGCGCAAATCGCCATTCATAATGCGAAATTGTTTGAAGATCAGAAACTGGAAATTAAGCGCCGTATTAAAATTGAAAAAGAGAGAAAAGAGATGGAGCAAAGGCTTCATCACTCCCAGCGAATGGAATCCATCGGTACACTGGCCGGCGGAATCGCCCATGATTTCAATAATATTTTAACATCTATTATGGGGTTCACCCAGATCGCCATGGGAGATGCCCCGCGGGATAGTGCATTTGAGAATGATCTGAAAGAAATTTATAATGCCAGCCTGAGAGCCCGGGATCTGATCGGCCAGATCCTTACCTTTGCCCGCCGGACAAATGACGTGGCTGCTCCGCTAAGAATCAGCCTGGTTGCAAAGGAGGTCCTAAAGTTTATCCGATCCTCCGTCCCCGCCACCATAGAGATCTTATCCCATATCGATAGCCGTTTAAAGGTCGTTGCCGATTCAACCCAGACCTATCAGGTCTTTCTCAATCTGTTAACCAATGCGGCACAGGCAATGGAGAACGGTGGTGGAAAATTGACAATTGAAATGCATGATATCATGCTGGCAGACCCCTTCCAATCGCTTAAACCGGGGCAATATGTCAAAATAAAAATTTCAGATACCGGCAAGGGGATTGATCCCGCCGATATCCAAAAGATATTTGATCCGTATTTTACGACCAAAGGGGCCGGCGAGGGAACCGGCCTCGGGCTTTCCATGGTTCACGGTACCGTGAAACGGATGGGAGGAGAGATCTTTGTGGAGAGCACCATCGATGTGGGTACGGTTTTTACGCTCTATCTGCCCGCGGCTGATGTGCCGGGTGCCAGGGAAACAGGGCCGCCGGCTTTGCAACTGCCACCTCCCGGGCAGGGCGAACACCTTTTGGTGGTGGATGATGAGGAACTCATTACCCGCATCCAGAAACGGCTGCTGGAAAAACTGGGCTATAAAGTTACAACATTTAATGACAGTGAAGCAGCCCTGATACATTTCAAAGCATACCCGAAAAAATATTCAGCCATGGTTACAGACATGACCATGCCGAATATGACAGGCGATCTTTTAATAAAGGCTGTTCTGGAAATTGAACCCGGGTTTCCGACCGTTTTGTGCACCGGCTTTGATCATTACCTGACCGAAGAATCGTTAAAACAGATGGGAATTCTGTTTTTTTGTAAAAAACCGATCATCGAGTTTGATCTTGCCGACTCTGTCAGGCGAGCCATTGATGAGAGATTCCCAATTGATGAACCAAGCGGGTAAAGGCTTTAGACGGGAACGGAACCGCAGATTTCAGGCCTGCGAAGCCTGGCCCCTTGATCTTAAATCCGCCACTTGGTCAAAATAATTTTTCCGGCATCGGGTTTCAACGTCAAGCATGGATTGAAATGCATCGTGAAAATCATGTTTACCCGTTGTAAAAAGACCGTGGCCGTATACGATGGCACTGTCTGACCGGGACAATGCCCGGGGCAGGGTATGGC
>JANQML010000161.1 GCA_028280105.1 Desulfobacula sp.
TTTTAGGCGCTCTGGTGATTTTCGGTTTCATCCTTGAGGGGGCCCGGATCCATTCGACCGGCATTCCTCCAGAGATGGCCTCCTACGCCTTTGCCGGAAACGGGGTGGCCTGGTTCTGTTCTCTTTTTCCCGTGAACTGGAGCACTGTCTATCCGATCCTATGGTGGACCCACGGGCTTTGGGCCGCCGTGTTCATCGCCTATATCCCGTTTGGAAAAATGAAACATATCTTTAACACACCGCTGACCTATTTTATCGAAGATGTGGATGGGGTTAAAAATGAAAAGCGGGTCTGACCCGACCCCTTAAAAAGAAGGTGCCGATATGACCAATGACGAAAAACAAGACAACCGGGTAATGGATACTAGGACAGGGACCATACCGGATCAGGCAGCTCAAGATCCGGATGACCCAGATAAACTGGATAAACCGGATAAAGCGGTCTCTGAAGCGGGATCGAAAAAAGAGAAGATCAGACAGATCCCCATCCATAAACTGGAGATGAAGCGCCTGATCGAACTGGATGCCTGTACCCGGTGCGGTGAGTGTCTCTCCTGGTGTCCTGTCTATGATCAGGATTCCAGGGAAGGACTGATCCCCAGACGGAAGATTATCGATTTTTTAAGGCTGGCCCGGTCCCAGAGCGGATTTCTGGCAGGGATCATGAATTCGGATCATGTCAGCGAATCCTTAAAAGGGTTTATCGGTAAGATATGCGGTTATCAGGAACCCACCCGGGAAGAGGTGGATGAATTTGTCTCCAATCTATACGAGTGCTCCACCTGTGGCCAATGTGAGATCGTCTGCCCGGCCCATATCGATACGGTCAACCTCTGGGAAGAACTGAGGCGATTGGTTGTCAGGGCGGATTACGGCCCTCTGGCGCCCCAGAAAGCCCTGCGGAAAAGTGTGATGACCTATGACAATCCCTGGCAGCAACCCCGGGCAGGGCGGACCAAATGGTCCCGCAAGGCTAAAAAGGACGGCCTCATTGAAAAAGAGCCGCGACAGATTAAAAAGACCAAGGGAAAAGTCCTCCTCTTTTTCGGATGTACCGCCACCTATGATGCCAACGTTAAACAGGTGGCCGTTAATACCATCAATATTTTAGAGGCCCTGGATGTGGATTACGGGGTGCTGGGAAAGGATGAAAAATGCTGCGGCAGTGTTTTGCTCAGAATGGGAGATCCAGAGTACAAAAGGTTGTTCAGGGAAAATATTGATCAGTTTAACCGGCTTGGCATTGATACCCTGATCAGTTCCTGCTCGGGTTGTTTTAAAACCATTATGCAGGATTATCCCAAGGTGGAGAAACTCAATTTTGAAGTACTCCACACCATTGAATACCTGGCCCGGTTGGTAAAGAGCGGGGATTTAAATTTTCCGCACCCGGTGAATAAGACCATCACCTTTCATGATCCCTGCCATCTGGGCCGGGCCACCGGCGGGTTTGATGCCCCTAGAATAATTATCGATGCCATACCCGGCCTTGAATTGATCGAGATGCCCCGGAACCGGGAGTATTCAAGATGCTGTGGTGCCGGCGGCGGACTCAAGGCCGGATTCCCCGATATCCAGGGCCGCATGGCCCAGCGCCGGATCCGCGAGGCAGAAGAGACCGGTGCCGCGGAACTGGTTTCCTGCTGCCCGTTTTGTTTCCAGGGGCTTCAGGTCGGCATTGGCGTGACAGAATCCCCCGTCGTGATGAAAGACCTGTCCGCCTTTGTGGCCGAGTCTCTCCTTGGATATGACGTCTTTGAAAAGGCGGCCAAAGCGGCAGAGGAAAAGAAGCGGTTGAAAGAGGAGAAAAAACGGTTGAAAAAACTGGAAAAAGAGAAAAAAGCTGCTGAGAAGAAAAAGAGATCTGAAGTAAAAAAAGATACCGGATGATTTTCTATGAATCATAAACCTAAAACAAAGGTGTTTATTGTTACCGGGTTTCTGGGGGCGGGTAAAACAACCCTGGTCAAACGGATTTTGCGGGCGACACCGGATCTGTCAAAAACCGCATTACTGGTGAATGAATTTGGAAAAGTGGGCGTGGACGGCAGCCTAATCCGGCAGACCGCTGCTGCAGACATTGTTGAGCTGTCCAGCGGTTGCATCTGCTGTTCGTTAAAAACCGATATGATTCAGGTTCTTCAAAAGATTAAATATGAATATTCGCCGGAACAAATATTGATTGAGGCCACTGGGGTGGCAGACCCGGTTTCTGTTGTTGAGGTGCTCCGGGAACAGCCGCTGGTGGCGGAATTTTTGCTTGAAAAAACCATCACGGTCCTGGACAGTGATTTATGGGAGGCCCGGGAGAGTTTTGGAACCGTATTCAGGAACCAGATCACCCGGGCCGATCTGATCCTGCTTAATAAAGTGGATCTGCTGGACCCGGATGCGATTCCCGTAATCTTAAAAGAGATAAAGGTAGTATCGCCAAAGGCCTTAGCGATTCCCAGTCTGCATTGCAATATTGATCCGGATCTCTTTTGGGCGGTTTCAGATTTAAAAGACAAAGACGTTCAAAACCGGGCAGCCCGGACCGGTTCTATTTTTGAGTCCTATGATCCAGTGAAAGATGAATACGCTGATCCGGATTTGGATCGGACTGACATCTCCCAACCGGATAAGGCCGGATTCCAGACCTTCAGTTTCAAAAGCCAGGCCCCCATGGACAAAGCAGGCTTTGATGATTTCCTGGCATCCGTACCCTTGCACCTGTTCAGGATCAAAGGACCGGTGAAGTTTGAGAATCAAACCCGGATGCTCAATTTTGTGGGCGGCCGGATCGGATGGGAGCCCTGGTGTGAAACCGATTTTACACGCCTTGCATTTACCGGCTGGTCCGTCAGGGAACAGGATGTCTTGGAACAGGTTAACGCCTGCCTCAAGCAAATGGATTGAATATAAATTTTTTATAAAATGATGGAAGGCAGGTATCTCAGCCAATAATAAATTGCAAAATTCAATCGGGTGATCATGACAAATGCCAAAAAAAGCAGGACGCTCAGTGAGATTCAAAAAAAGATTGATGCCGGCAATGTGGTGGTCTTTACCGCCCGGGAAGTCGCCGATCTGGTAAGAAAAGGGCAGGCGCCTGAATTCGGTGACATTGATGTGGTGACAACCGCCACCAGTGCCTTGATGAGCGGCACCTATGCCGTATTATCCTTCAAGGTGGCCGAACCAGACACATTTTCAACAGCGGCCAATGTCTGGATCAACTCCGTCCCGGCCCAGGTGGGGCCCTGTCCCAATGAGCGGATCGGGATTCTGGACCTGATCGTACTGGGGACTGCCCGGAGTATCGAGACCCCCAAATACGGCGGCGGCCACCTCTTCCGGGACCTGGTCCGGGGGGAAACGGTCCGGGTGATCATCCAGGCGGAGGACGGCCGGTTTTTATCCGCTGATACCTGTTTAAAAGAAATTCCCCATGCCGTGCTCCATGCCTCCAGAAATGCATTTAAAAATTACCTGGCATTTGTTAACCCGGGAGATGCATCTGTTTCCACCATTTTCCATGCCGGCAGAATGAACGGCAATTACGAGGAGATGACATTCTGCGGATGCGGTGAAATCAATCCCATTGAAAATGATCCGGAACTCAAAACCATTGGTGTGGGAACCCGTGTGCTGATCAATGGTGCACCGGGAATGGTGACCGGAGCCGGAACCCGGAGCAGTGCCCGAAAACCCAACCTGACGGGCATGGCAGATATGCATGATATGAAACCGGAATATATGGGGGGCTTTTCCACGGGTCACGGACCGGATGTGGTGACCACCTGGGCCATTGCCGTCCCGGTTCTGGACAGACAGATGCTGACCCATATTTTGAAGACCGATGATCAGATCCCTTTGAATGTCGTGGATGTCAGGAGCCGGAAACCGATTCATGAAATTACCTATGACCATGTCTGGCATCAATCTTACAGCAGGGTTGATTATGATCCGGCTGCCTGCAAAGAATGCAGAACCCAGTGCTGTGCGGTGGAAAAACACTGTCCCACAGGCGCAGCCATAAAAATGCCCGAGAACGGCATCCTGGTGGATCCGGCCCTATGCTTTAACTGTGGGTATTGTCTCTCCATGTGTCATGAGGCCTTTAACCAGACACTGGGCCAAGTGGATCTTAAAGGGATTGACAAACCCGTGCCCATCTCACTTCGCCAGTCGAATCGGTATGCGGCTTTAAAAGCATCAGATGAGTTAAAACGAAAAGTAATGGACGGCTCTTTCCGGCTCAATGAACCGGTGGAGGCAATAAGGTTTAAAAAGAATTCATAAGCTGCCGCGTGATCTTTGCCGGTTGCACGGCATAAAACCTTCCGGTCAGAACCGAGGGGAACCCGGAGCGCCTGATGCTGATGATGGGGTCGGATCCCGGCAAATCAGGCAGGGGATTCCCCCGCCTGATCCTTCAATCTGTTGAAGCGGTCAGTTGCGTCACCGCTTCATTCCCATATCGTAGGCCGTGGTCCGGGTTCCCCCTTCGATGAGGGGTTCAAATTCACGTTCCAGATTCCGGCGTGCCGGACTGTCTTTATAACGCCACCAGTCCTTGCGGCTTTCCCACATGGAAAGGACGACGATTTCATCTGGATTGTCGCAGTTGCTGAGGGTTTCGGATGAAATATAGCCGTCGCACTGCATGGCATTATTCCGGGCCTGGATCAGCATACGTGCGGCCTCTTTCTGGTTGCCTTCCTTAAATGTCCGTTTAATGATCACCTTGACTACCATGATAATTCTCCTTTGTTAGGTGGTGAACCGCGCTGCTATACCCTTTGCCGCAAGGACAAGGGCGGCACTTCGCCGCAGTCTGAAAAAAGAAGCGTCAGACACCGGAATGGATGGGAATCAATGCGGCTGTGTGAAACGATCTGCAGGCCGGGCCAAGGATAGATAATACTGAAGTTGCCATTAAAAGAGATGGAGCAGCAGCAACGCGGCGATTGGAAAAAACTACACATATTCTCAGCGAAGTAATTTATAATTTTAAAGGTTTTCCACCCCTGTGTCAAAATAAAATTTACGGCGGGAACCTGGCTATGTACCGTGGTTGACATGGTGGCTATCGTTCGATATTTAACCTAGTAGTCAAAACAGAGACCTATAGTTTTTTCTCTTTCAATTTCAAAGAAATGGAGGAAAAAATGACACAAGAGAAACCTTGGCATCAATTTTATTCAAATATACCGAAATCATTAGATTACCCCAAAATCACCATGTATGAAGCCGTACTGAGAACCGCCCGGCGGGTCCCTGAAAAAGTGGCATGGGATTTTATGGGAACCTGTTGTACGTATAAAAATTTTGTCCGTCAAATCTCGATCTGTGCAAATGCACTCTCCTTTCTGGGATTAAAAAAGGGGGAGACGATTACCATATCCATGCCCACGACCCCCCAGGGCCTTATCTGTTTTTACGCCGCCAATAAATTGGGTGCCCGTGCCAGTATGATCCACCCGCTCTCAACGGAATCGGAAATTGAATATTATTTGAATTTATCGAAATCCACCATGGCACTGACTTTGGATGCATTTTATGATAAGTTTGACTGTGTAATGAAGAAAACCGGTTGCAACACCCTTATAATAGCCAGGATCGGCGATTATCTGCCGCTGTTGAAGAAGATGGGGTTCTGGCTGACAAAGGGCAGAAAAATACCTGCGATACCGGCGGACAACAGGGTTCATTTCTGGAAGGACCTGCTGGCGGCCGATCATGCCGAGGCACCGGACGGTGAAACGGACTTCGAGGATACGGCAGTGATCCTTTACAGCGGGGGAACCACCGGAATCCCAAAGGGAATCATGCTTTCCAATAAAAACTTTATTTCAGAGGGGATGATGGTGGCTTCATGGGGGGATCTGGACGAGAATGACGCCATTCTTGCCATATTACCCATCTTCCACGGATTCGGTTTGGGTGTTTGCGCCCATGCCGCGTTTACGGCAGGGGCAAAAAGCATTCTGGTTCCTCAATTCACCCCTGAAACGGTTGCCCGGCTGATTAAAACCCAAAAACCCAATTTTATTATCGGGGTTCCCACACTTTACGCGGCATTGAATAAAAACAAAGATTTTAAAAATGCCGATCTCTCCTGTCTGAAAGCCGCTTTTTCAGGTGCAGACACATTACCGCTCACCATTAAAACCGAATTTGAACAGATCGTACAATCCCGGGGCGGAGATGTAAAGTTACTGGAGGGATACGGGTTGACTGAAGCGGTAACTGCTATTATGGCCATGCCTCTGGACCATTTCCGAAAAGGCAGTGTGGGAATTCCGTTCCCGGATATGGATGCCAAGATTGTCGGTGAAGATACGCAGGAAGAGCTCCCCGCGGGTGAGGATGGGGAAATGTGTATTTCCGGGCCGGCTGTCATGCAGGGATATCTGGACAATCAAAAAGAGACGGCTCATGCCTTACGGAAACATGATGACGGAAAAACCTGGCTTCATACCGGAGATATCGCATCCCGGGATGCGGATGGGTTTTTCTACTTCAAGCTGCGTCAAAAAAGAATGATCAAATCTTCGGGTATGAATGTTTATCCGGCCCAAGTTGAAGCCGTCCTTTTTAACCATCCGTATGTGGCAGACGTCTGTGTGATCGGCGTGCCGGACAGAGATCAGGTGGAGACGGTAAAAGCGTTTGTCGTCCTCAAACCGGGAATTGCAGGGGACACATCCACGGAAGAGGAATTGATTTCCCATTGCAGAGAAGATTTGATTAAGTGGAGCTGTCCCAGGAGCATTGAATTCAGAAAAGAACTGCCCACAACCGCTGTGGGAAAGGTGGCGTTTAATACATTGAAAAAGGAAGAACTTGAAAACCGACGTAAAAACAATGAATATACCGGAGAAGAGAACCATGATTGAAATAAAGCAGTTCCATGACGCCGTCACCGATGTGGCTGCCGTTGCATCTGAAGCAAAAAAATCGGAAAAAAAAGTAATCGGTCATCTCTGCTCTTATGTACCGGAAGAACTGGTCTATGCGGCAGGGTTTCATCCCATGCGCCTCTTCTCTTCAAAATCCGATATTATTCTGGCAGAGGACCATTTGCAGGCCTATTGCTGTTCTTTGGTCCGGGGAGTGCTTGAAGACAGCCTGTCCGGACGGCTTGATTTTCTGGACGGTACGGTCTTTCCCCATACCTGCGATACGATCATGCGGCTTTCGGATATCTGGCGGCTGAACCGCCGGTATGAATTTTTCTGGGATGTTGTTTTACCGGTGAAGCTGGATACCCAAAGCGCCCGGGATTATATGCTTGCCGTCTTGAAACGGTTTAAAGACGAGCTTGAAACCGCATCGGGAAAAAAAATAACCGAAACCGATTTAACCCGGGCCATTCATATATTTAACCGGATCAGAAAAAGCCTGGCAGCAATTTACAGGCGTCAATCCGAACAACCGGGCGTCATCAGCGGAACCGATCTTTATGCGCTGGTGAAAGGGGCCATGATCATGGACCGGGAAAATGCAGCAGATCTTTTGGAAAAAATTGCTGGCGGGCTGAAACAAAAGGCTCCGTCTGAAACTATCAGAAAACGGATTGTTTTATCCGGATCCATCTGTGATTCGCCGGATATTTATCAGACCGTTGAGAATGCCGGCGGGGTGATCGTGGGAGATGACCTTTGCACGGGCCAGCGGTGGTTTGAAGGGGCAACCCGGGAAGACGGGCATCCCCTGAAAGCCATTGCCGAACGATATATGGACCGGATCATATGTCCGGCCAAACATGTCTCTCCCAATGCCAGGGGGGAGAATATCGTCCAGCTGGTCCGGAAAAACCGGGCCGACGGGGTCATCTTTACGGTGTTAAAATTCTGTGACCCCCATGCATTTGACTACCCGTATTTAAAAGCGCGCCTGGACAAGGAGAGGATCAAATCGCTTCACATTGAAATGGATGATCAGCAGCAGAACCTGGGGCAATTGTCCACCCGTATCGAAACCTTTGCCAATATGATTTAAAGGGGGAGAGCATTATGCCTGAAAAACCGAATAAAAGACCAAAGATGGCATCTGCAAAAAAGATGCGGGAGATCATGACCGAATATTACCTGGGGGCGCTTTCCGCCGAACAGAATAACAAACAGGTCGCCTGGATCACATCCGGCGGACCGGTTGAGCCGCTTCTGGCAATGGATATCATCCCGGTCTATCCGGAAAACCATGCCGCCATGATCGGATCTTCAAAAATGGGAGAGGACCTCTGTGTTGAAGCCGAAAATATGGGATACAGCTCTGATCTCTGTTCATACGCACGGGCCGATATCTCATGCGCCGTTGTCAAAGGCGGGCCGCTGGGCGGTCTGCCCAAACCGGATATGCTGATCTGTTGCAATAATATTTGCGGGACGGTCATGAAATGGTATGAGGTGCAGGCAAGATATTTCAATATCCCGTTGTTTATATTTGATACCCCCATCAGCCATACCCGGTTCCACCCGGAGACCGCCGCCTATGTCCGGGCCCAGATCCGCGAATACATCTCATTTCTGGAACAGGTAAGCCAAAGAAAAATGGATTATGACAGGATGGCAGAGGTGGGCAGATTATCCCTGCAGGGACAAAAACTCTGGCAACGGGTGCTGGATACCACTATACACAAACCCTCCCCCATGTCCGCCTTTGACGCTTTTTTTCTGCTGGCGCTCATCGTCACCCTGCGCGGCACACAGGTTGCGGTTGATTTTTATTCCGGACTCTGCCGTGAGCTGGAGGAGCGGGTCAAAGACGGCATCGGCGCCGTTCCAAACGAAGAATACCGTCTGTTGTGGGACAACCTGCCGGTATGGTACCGGCTTAAATGGCTGTCTGAAAAATTTGCCGATCACAATGCCTGCCTTGTGGCCGACACCTATACATCGTCCTGGTGCGGCGCCCTTAAATATATTGATGAAGATAATTTTTTAGATTCCATGGCAGAAGCCTATGCCCGGATCTATCTGAATATAGGCATCGATCAAATGGCTGAACAGGTTTTGGAAATGGTCCAAAAATACGATGTGGACGGTCTGGTCATGCATTCGAACCGATCCTGCAAACCGTATTCATTCGGCCAGATGGATATCATGAAGATCGTCAGGGAAAAGGCCGGTATTCCCGTTCTGATGATTGAGGCGGATATGGTGGACCCGAGAAGTTTTTCCCAGTCCCAGATCGATACCCGGATCGATGCGTTTATGGAAATGCTCAAAATTCAAAGCTAAGTTTCCGTTTCGACAACAGAGGAGATACAACAGTATGATATATGCAGGAATCGATATCGGCTCCATAACGGCAAAGGCGGCGTTGATCAAAGGGGATGAAATCCTGGGGACCCACACCATTCCAACCGGATTTCAACATCTTCAAGCCGGAGAAAAGGTATTTGGCACCTTGCTTGAAAAAACAAATCTGTCACATTCCCAGGTTTCAGGTATCGTTTCTACGGGATATGGGCGTGCCAGTATCAAATTTGCAGATACAACCATGACAGAGATCCTCTGCCATGGCGTCGGAGCATTTTTTATCAATCCGGATATAAGAGGAATCATCGATGTCGGCGGGCAGGACAGTAAAGCGATTCTTCTCGATGCAGACGGCCGGGTGGATAATTTTGCCATGAATGATAAATGTGCCGCCGGTACCGGCCGTTTCCTGGAGGTTATGGCACGGGCACTGGATGTTGAACTGGATCAAATGGGGGCGGTGGGACTGACATCCGGCACCCCTGCTAAAATCAGCAGCATCTGCACGGTTTTTGCCGAATCCGAAGTCATCTCCATGATTGCCAATCAGGAAAAAAGGGAGGATATCATTGCCGGCATTCACGATTCCGCCGCTGCCCGTGTCGCCGGTCTGGCCCGGAAAGTTAAAATCCGGGAACCCATAATGATGACCGGAGGGGTTGCCAGAAATAAAGGGATGGTTCATGCCATACAGAACCACATCAATGCCGATCTGATTGTATCAAAGATTTCACAGGAAACCGGGGCTGTCGGCGCCGCGGTCCTGGCCTCACAACTGGCCCCAGAAGCGGCATAGATTTTTAAATTAAGTGGAGCGAATTTAAAGCAGATATTGCCTCATTTATTTTTCAAGCCCCGCAACAAACCGGCAGTGGTCTTTCCCTGGATCACGGTTCTGCCGTCCTGGTTGTTGATCCAGCACCTGATTTCAATCCGCTCTTTGCCAGGATCAATGGCCGTAATTTCAAACCAGGCCTCCAGGGTATCTCCGATATGGACGGGTAATAAAAATTCCAGGGTTTGCGATCTGTAGATCGCTCCGATTCCCGGCAGGTGCATTCCCAAAAGGGTGGAGAAAATGGATGCGGAAAGCATGCCGTGGATAATGGGGCGATTGAAAAAGGTTTGTTCGGCAAAGGCCGTATCCACATGCAACGGGTTGGTATCTCCGGTGATGGCGATAAAATGATCCACATCATCCCGGGTAATGGTTTTTCTGACAGATGCCTTCTGCCCGACGGATAAATCGCCGAACCTAGTTAGTCGGTATGTCATGATAATATCCTTTGACCACGAAAAAAGCCATGCACAACTGGGTGCATGGCTTTTTTTAAGAGTTCCGATACCGGTGCCACCCGTTGTTTTTTACCGGGTTAACTGACGGTATTTGATTCGGGTGGGTTGATCCGCCTGGATACCCAGCCGTTTTTTGCGATCTTTTTCATAGTCGGAGTAAGACCCTTCAAACAAAAGGGTCTGGCTCTCCCCTTCAAATGCAAGGATATGGGTGGCAATCCGATCCAGAAACCAGCGGTCATGGCTGATGATCACCGCAGAACCGGCAAAGTTTTCCAATGCCTCTTCCAGTGCCCGGAGCGTATTGACGTCCAGGTCGTTGGTGGGCTCATCCAGCAGCAGCAGATTGGCCTCCTGCTTCAGCATGGTGGCCAGGTGGACCCGGTTTCTTTCTCCACCGGAAATATCCTTCACTTTTTTCTGCTGATCCGAGCCTGAAAAATTAAATTTGGCCACATAGGCCCGTGAGTTGAGTTCACGGCCGCCTATTACCATTTTATCATTGCCGCCGGAAATGACTTCAAAGATGGTCTTGTCCGGGTCCAGACTGTCCCGTTCCTGATCCACGTAGGCAAGCTTGGTGCTCTGGCCTACCTCAAATCTGCCGGCATCCGGCTTTTCTTTTCCCGTGATCATATTGAACAGCGTGGTTTTACCGGCACCATTGGGGCCGACTACGCCGATAATGGCACCCGGGGGCAGGGTAAAGCTCATATCGTCCACCAGCAGTTTTTCTCCAAATGCCTTTCTGACACCATCGGCAACCACTACTTTATCACCGAGCCGGGGTCCGGGCGGTATAAAGATTTCAAGTTTTGCTTCCTGTTCCGCAACATCTTTTTTCAGCAGGTCTTCATAGGCCCGGATCCTTGCCTTGGATTTGGTCCGTTTGCCCTTGGCCGACATATTGATCCAGGCAAGCTCCCGTTCCAGGGTCTGCTGCCGCCGGGACCGGTGCTTTTCTTCCGTTGCCAGGCGTTTTTGTTTCTGGTCGAGCCAGGAGGAGTAGTTGCCTTTCCAGGGAATGCCTTCTCCCCGGTCCAGCTCCAGTATCCAACCGGCCACATTGTCCAGAAAATACCGGTCATGGGTAACGGCGATGACGGTTCCTTCATACCGGCTCAAATGCTGTTCCAGCCAGGAGACCGACTCGGCATCCAGATGGTTGGTGGGCTCGTCCAGCAACAGGATATCGGGTTTCTGCAACAACAGGCGGCACAGGGCCACCCGTCTTTTTTCTCCCCCGGATATGACACTGACCTTTGTATCCCCGGGCGGGCACCGGAGGGCGTCCATGGCCATCTTAAGCTTGGATTCAAGATCCCAGGCTTCGATATGGTCCAGCTTATCCTGGAGTTTGCCCTGGCGTTCGATGAGTTTGTCCATCTCGTCATCTGACATGGGGTTGGCAAATTCTTCGGAAATCCGTTCATATTCCTTTAGCAGGGTGACGGTCTCTTCAACACCTTGCTCGACGATTTCCCGGACGGTTTTATCACTGTCGACCAACGGTTCCTGTTCAAGGTATCCGATGGTAAACCCTTTTGAAAGGATGGTTTCCCCGGTGAACTTATCGTCCACACCGACCAGGATTTTTAAAAGCGTGGATTTACCGGACCCGTTAAGTCCCAGCACACCGATTTTTGCACCGTAAAAATAGGAGAGGGAGATATCTTTGAGCACCTGTCGCTGTCCATGGAACTTGCTGACATTGATCATGGAGTATATGACTTTTTTCGTGTCTTGTGACATCTGTATCACTCCTTAGGATAGCGCTGCAACACATTCGATTTCAACGAGAACATCTTTGGGAAGACGGCTGACTTCCACGGTTGACCGGGCGGGTTTATGGCCGTTAAGTGCGGATTCGTATATACCGTTCATGGCGACAAAATTTTCCATGTCGCTCAGAAAGATGGTGGTTTTAAGAATCTTATCCAAACCGATACCCTGATCCGATAAAACCGCTTCAAGGTTTTTCATGACCCGGTCGGTCTGTTCTTCAATCGTCTGGCCCGCGATTTCCATGGTATCCGGATCGAGCGGGATCTGACCCGAGCAGAACATCAAATTTTCGTGAATCACGGCATGGCAATAGGGACCGATGGCAGCCGGAGCCGCTTTTGAGATAATCTGTTTCATTTTTGTTTTCCTTTTATCAGTTTACAATAATCGTTTGCAGTCTGTTGGTTCAAATAAAAATATCATGACATACCAAATTTAGAGGCGCCTTTAAATAAAAGAATCAATCACCGGTTCTCTCAGGATCCTTTCAATGGCCGTTTTTGCAGCCGTTCCCAGTTCCGGAAAAATATCATCCAGTTTGCCGATCTGCCTGAGATTTTCACTGGTTCTTAAAACCAGCCGTGCAAAATCCCCTTCCGCATAATCTGAACCGACAACCAGATCCTCCCAGGGTTCGTCATGCGCCCAGAAGTATATCATTAAACTGGGCTGAATGAAAAGATTGGGTGCGTTAAAACCATGTGCCAGCATCCGGACGGCAAATGGCTTTAATCCCTTTCTGGCCGCTAAAAAAGATTCTTTTAACCGTTTTGGCAAGGCGTTATCATACAGGGGATCATCTTTAAACTCGCGCTCATTGACAAAGGCGGCAATGATAGCGGCCAGAAGGGCCGGATCATCCGAAGGCAGCAGGCCGTCACGGATGCTCTGTGCCACAAGCAACGGGGAATCCAGCCGGAGCCGGGACGCCCAGAGCCCGTCCCGGGTCAATTTTCCCCGGCGGGTGACAAAATTTTCCAATACCAGAAAATCCATGTGATCGAGAAAGTCATGGCTCAGCAACTCAAGTCCCTGCCCGAATTTTTTTCGGGCCTGCTTGCTCTGTTTTTTTCCGGATGTCAGTTGATAGGAGGCAAAGGATTTTTCAAGCAACAATTTGATCTGCTCCGGTGTATGGGATAATAGCAGGTTCAGAACCATTGAAAAATTGATGGTGATCTGGCTTTGTACATCCAAGGGAGGTGCGGTAATCAGCGTGGAGACGTATGATAGGTCCATGTATTTGCCAGGCAGTACGATCCCGAACCCGATCTTGTCCATTCCCCGTCTTCCGGCCCGGCCGGTCATCTGCTGAAATTCACTGGGGGAGAGGGGCATGAAATCGATTCCGTTAAACCGGTCTGAATTTAAAATTACCACGGAACGGGCCGGAAAATTGACGCCTGCCGCCACCGTGGATGTGGCAAACATGGCATTGAGCAGTCCTTTGGTCATCAAAGTTTCCACCACCACTTTCCAGGCCGGAAGATGTCCGCTGTGATGGGAAGCGGTTCCGGTTCTTTCCAGGTAGACGCGCTGTTTGTGCCGTTTCAGATGGGGATTGGCGGTCACAAGCGCGCTCAGTGTCCGGGTCAGTTCCTGTTTTTGCTCCGGGTACTTTTCCAGCAGCCGGGCACTGCACAGCCGGATGGCCTGGTCGCACTCTTTCCTGGATTTAAGAAAAAAGATGGCCGGCAGAAGCCGGTATTTGTCCAGAATATCGAGTATCTGATCAAAGGGCGGCAGCTTTCCCCGGCCTGAAAACCGGTGACGTCTGGATCTGGTCTCAAATTTAAATATTTTTTTATGGAGCCGTGCTTTGCCCTGTTTTTGATCAAGCAGAGGAAAAAGTGTGCCCGACGGGTGCAAGAAGAGCGGAAATAAGGGCACGGGCCTGTCTTTGTTCTCAATAACCCGGCACTCTTTTCCCCGTATGGATTCAAGCCAGCCGGCGATCTGGTGAGGGTTGCCGATTGTGGCGGATAGTAAAAGCAAAGGGATTCTCACCGGCAGGTAGATCATGATCTCTTCCCAGACCACCCCCCGTTCTTCATCGCCTAAGAAGTGGGCCTCATCCAGGATAATCAGATCACAGCTCAGATTCTCACCGGTATGCATGGCATCATAGAGCTGGTTCCTCAATATTTCAGTGGTTCCGATGACAATGGATGCGTCGGCATTCAGTTTAATATCTCCGGTCAGTATACCCACCTTGTCTCTACCGAAAATGGCGCGGAAATTAGCGTGAATGGAGTTGGTCAAGGCCTTTAAAGGAGTGGCATACCAGACTTTTCCGTTCGCTTTTATCGTGTCTTTTGCGGTCTGTTCGGCAATCCAGGTTTTACCCGCACCCGTGGGTGCCGTGACCAGGCAGTCGGATTCGTTGACGGCATCAACGGCATTTACCTGAAACCGGTCCGGGACAAACGGGGAGGGGTCTGGTTTTCCGATCCGTTGGAATACCGGTTTTAAGGATTTGTCTGATCCGGCCTGCATCGGTTTGGGATCAAACCGGGATGCCGGTTTTGACCGGGAGGCGGATGGTCTGCGTCTGCGCCTGGACGGACGCCGGTGTTTGGAAGTGGGTTTCATTTTTAAAATCAGGTATCTTTAACGGTTTTGTTTAATGGCTTCAATTCTATTGTGGCGCCCAATCAACAGCATATAAGAATGATGTTTATCAGCCACATAACCCTAAAGCAAGCGCATATATACAAATATCTGGTGTGGGGATCTGAATCTTGGATTTACCCGGGTCTATACAACGACACAAAGATGAATTGTCAGTGAAGCATCCGTTAATCAACCATTAATTTTAAAAATATAGTTCTGCAAGTGCTGGAACAATATAATGAAAAGAATGCGAATTCAGTAAAGAATCAAACCTGTTGGTCCGCTTTATACATGCATATCATAGCCCATTCTTTAATTACTAACTCTGATTTTCCTTTATCGCTTTACACGATTTTCTAATATTGATATGTCTTTGTTCGTTTAACGGGTTATTCAGATTCGGGGAACGCGTATGGTATCTGTTTGGATAACATCGTATGAGTGATTCCCGAAACTCTACCATATATTTAGGCTGTTTGAATGTGAGCATATATAATTTAAACCTGAACCCATAAGTAAAAAGGAGTAACCATGAAAAAAACGATTTTTCCGGTAGTTTTGATTTGTGCCCTGTTTTCATTTTTCGGATGTTCTTATAAGGCCCATGTGCCAAGTACTTCTGCACCGGTTGCTGAGATTCGATCTGATAAGCAAATGGACTATTCTGCAAGTTACTATATTGGAGATGAGATAAGCAATTTAAATAAACAAATAACCCCCAGCTCTTATGTCTGCAGCGCCCATACTTTTCCATTAAGTGTCAGTCAAGGCCTTCAAAATTCAATCATTAAAGTGTTGGAGGGAACGTTTAAATCTGTTAATCGCAGTTCAACAACAACCCCGTCTGCGGAAGACGGGAAATATAAGTTTATTTTCAGTCTTGATTCCTTTAATCCGTCTTTGAGATTTGCTACGGGATTTTGGGAAGCGTCCATATTTGCAAGATCCGAGTTGATCATGAAGGTAAAGGTTGTGGATAAAGATGGAAAAGAAGTGGTGAGAACTACGATTTCCGGAGACGGAGCTGCGGATTCCAGCGGCCACTGTGGGGATGGGGCGCAGGTGTTAGCAGATGCGACACAAAAATCAATTAAGAGAGTTTTAGAAAATTTTGTTTATAAAGTCATCAACTCAGATTATTTAGCAAAAAAATAATTGGTGATTATTGAAAACATTGATTTGTTAAATTAGAAAAGGGCCGGGTAAAACCGGCCTCATCTTATTTTCAATTAGCCGCGGGTTTTATTTTTAAAATCAGAGACCTTTAACGATTTTGTTTAATGAGTTTTTCAATGACTACCCGGGGGGAATGAAGCCCGAATTCATTCGGGTCTATGGTTGCCACATCCGCGAAAAAGGCCTGGCTGACGTCGTCTGCCGGAGTGAGGGGTGTCAGATCGGCCACCCTGCAGATAAATACCAAATCCGTAACCGAATAGAGCACTGTTCGATAAAGGTATCGGTTCGGTACCGAGCAAAAATAGGTCAGATCGTCCACGTCCAGGTTGAGCTCTTCTTTTACCTCACGGATCAGCCCCTGTTCTGCGGTTTCGTCCGGTTCGATAAATCCGCCGGGCAGGTCCAGTGTATCCCGGGCCGGTTCATTTTTTCGCCTTGTAACGAGCAGTTTCCGGTCTGGATTAAATATCAGCGCAATGCCGGCCGCTGCGGTGTTCAGGTAAAATTTAAAATCACATGCCCTGCAGGAGAACGATTTGATTCCATCCGGAATCAACCTCTCTTTTCCACAGCCCGGGCAGAACGAAAACAGCTTCGTGTTGGGGTTCTTCATGAACTTTCCTTAGCAGGTTAAATGAAAACAGGCGCACATTTTTTGATTGGATGTAAGAAGTTTGTTGTACGATTCAATCCCTTTCCCGGTCCGAAGGGCAATCACTTTCGTTTTTTTCCCGGAAGCCGGTTCCCCGGACCGGTCGTCCAAAGCCGGATCCATTTTCATCATTCCGAACGCACCGGTACCGACAATGAGGAGATCGGGCTGTGAATCAAGCAGCGGTTTAATATCATCAGATGTCAGCAGATGGCCTTTCCGGCGTCGCCAGTTTTGAATAATATCGCCGGATGAAAGGATCATCAGATCGGACGTAAACGGTTTTCCGCCAATCACCATTTTACCGAATCTGTAGCGTTCTATAGCAGGCATTGAATTCATGAAAAATATCATACCCTGAATTGATCGGATTGATCAAGCAGACAATGGCTGATTAAAAGATTTTCTATTGATTGGGCCGGTATCCCGGCTTTACATGAACCGGCCACCTCTGTTAAAGATTGAGAACCCGCTCTTTTGGTCATTATTCAACACCCTAATTTCTCACCTTTTGGAGGACCGGTATGAAAATAAGTATTCTTATCGAAGATTCAAAAATCGAAACAGCAGATGATCGCCTGATCAATGAGTTTGGGCTTTCGGTCCATGTCCGGACCCGGGATCACGAATTTCTGGTTGATACGGGCCAGTCAGGTCAATTTGTGCTGAATGCCGGACATATGGGCATTGATCTGAAAAAACTTGATTTTGCCGTCATATCCCACGGCCATTTTGACCATGGGGGCGGACTTGAAACCTTGCTTGAAACGGTTCCGAACCTGCCGGTCTATATGCATAAAACGGCTGAAAACGCCTCGTATGCAAATGTTGCGGCCCTGATGCCGGACAGGGCAGGGCAGATGGTCTTTTCATTGACCGGTACATACAAACTCTTTTCCAAATTCGTCGGTTTGAACCCCAAGACGTTAAACCGGTACGCCGGCAATTTTCATCCAATATCTCAATCCGTTGAAATCTTCGACAATATATACCTGCTTAACAACATCTCACAAAATCATGCCCGGCCAACCGGCAATCGGTTTTTACAGACCCTGGAAGACGGACACCTGGTGCCGGACCGGTTTGAACACGAAATCGTTCTGGCGGTTCGGGAATCCGATGGAATTGTTCTGTTTTCCGGGTGCTGCCATAACGGGATCTTGAATGTGATGGATACGGCGCTTCAATTTTTTGAAGGCCAACCAATTAAAGCCGTGGTGGGCGGATTTCATCTGACACCGGGAACAGACCCGGATATAGACCGGATTGCCCGTGAGTTGATCCGGCATGATGTAAAATCGGTTTATACCGGCCATTGTACCGGAGAATATGCATATCATACATTAAAGCAAACGTTGAAAAAGAGGCTGAAAAAAATACAGACCGGACTGACTTTTGATATCTGACGGCGACTTGTCTTCCCGGGCCATCGGCAAGGTGCCGGGTGCAAGGCGACAGGAAGTGACGGGCGAGATAAGTCATAGGCCGCAGGTAGTACCGTATGGCGGATCAGGGCGGCCAGGGTAACCGCATTTATATTTTTTGTGGAGAGGTGAACAGAGATATAGAAATCATTAGCGATCTGAAGCAGTTGTAACTTTCTGGAATGATTATAAAA
>JANQML010000163.1 GCA_028280105.1 Desulfobacula sp.
AACTTCAAAAAATGCCTGGCCGGGTCTCAAAGTACTTCAAACATCCAAAAATTGCTTATGCTGCATAAAAGACGGATATTTAATTGCCGGGTTAATATCCACTCATACCCTTGAGTCCCATGAGGTTTGATGTTAAAAAAATATTCTTGAAATTCCTTTTCATCTATTACGAAGGATAGAGGATAATCAGATTTCCCTTTTTGGGCAAGTGACTTGGCCTCTTCAAGTGCTGCAAAGAAGTATCCATCGTTCCATTTGATATTCAACGAAAGTTTGAGAGTGTCGATATTTGAAGCTAAAACTCTCGAGGTATTCTGATCCTCCGGGCATATTTTTGCGGGGGGGCTGATAGTAGTTCGCCCCCCAATAGATTTGTTGCACTTAGTTTCAGTTTCTATGATTTTCGTTTGTGGTGATTTTGCCATTTAATCTCTCCTTGATAGTGGAGAGAACATTGACACCCAGGCAGAGGATTGATACATTTAAGTGCCTAGAGTTCAATGAACTCTCTGGTTTGTGGACCAAGCACCTCGCTCGCCAAAGTAAGAGTGCTTGGTCCCTTTTTTATATTTTGTCTGAATTTTAAAATTCAGTTTCTATATTAAATTTTTTTTTAATCTTTTCTAAAGCTCTGCGGCTACTACCGACCAAACGAGCTAGGCCAAGCTTATGCATGACTCGTACTTCATCAAGGCCCAGCAAAATACAATTTCGAGCTAATTTTCCAGCAGTCAACTCTGCTGCTTCAGCAATCAATTTAATTTCATCAATATGCTCTTTTTTTAACATAACGGTTAAAGGCACTAATTTGTCGTCGTTTTTTTTGGGCCGAGCCATAGTATAAAATCCTTTATAATCAGTTTTACTAATGTCATAATTGAGTAAAAATGATTTGTCAATGGTTTTTTGTTTTCCTTCACGCCTACTTAGAATGAAATGAGACTCCCCAGGCATCAAGAAAAAAAATGGTTCCTCCCTGAAGGGTCCCTCCCATTTTTTTCTTGACTCCTGGCTCCCTTCATTTCTCAAGAAGGCGGGTTCAGGAAGGGGGAATTCATAATAATTATAATGAATAATATCCCTCCGGGGGCCAGGTTTAAGAAATCTGGACAAACAGAAAGGATTTTATCATGAAAGCAATCAGTATTAAGCAACCTTGGGCATCTCTTATCGTTGAAGGTATTAAAGATATTGAAAACCGAAATTGGTTTACCTATCATCGTGGTCCTCTGTATATCCATACTGGAAAACGATTCGATGAGCAGGGAGCCGATTTCGTAAGTCGGTTGTATCCGGGTTTAAAAAGATTAGTTGAAATGTCTATAAACTTAAAAGGGGGGATCATAGGACATGTAAATATGATTGATTGCGTTACTAACCATAATTCTCCCTGGTTTCATGGGAAATATGGATTTGTTTTTGGATCGCCCTATAAAATTAAATTTCACCCATTGAAAGGGCTGTTGAGCATATTTGATTTTGAATTTGTAAATACTCAAAAGCAGATAAAGGCAGAGCGGCAATTAACTTTATTCTGATTTGTTTGCATCGGCCGTTGATGTCCCGCGCCGCAGGCAAAAGCCTGCATACACGGGATATCAACGGCCGAGAGACAAAATTAGCAATATACAGATTGCCTGATTTTTTGGAGAGTTTCTAAAATAGTGATTTGGGTATTATTCTTCAGATTTTAAATCAGAAAAAGATATTATTTTCGATGGATTGTTTTTATGCGCTTTGAATTTGCTATAAACATCTTTTCTATTGGCAATTCGAAGAACCAGGATTACCAACCTGTTATCCTGAATGTCGGCAATAATTCTAAAATTACCAACTCTGAATTTATAATATTCTTTTAAATTCTGTTTAAGCTTGATCGCTTTTTCCCGAGGATCATCCAAGGGCAGGATAGTATTCTCTAAATAATCTAAAAGAGCTAAAGCATCTTTTTTATCAAGTTTTTTTAGCTCTTTTTTGATTTTAGGTATAAATTCAATCGTCCAGGTCAAGTGCTTCTCTCATTTCTTTTAAAGAGATTGTTTTCTTGCCGCTTTGATTAAATTCTTCCATCGCTGTTTCTGCAAGGTATATATCTTCAATCTCTTGAAAGTGTCGACTGAAAAGTTCTTTTACGTAAAATGATTTTGGCCGCTTGGTTTTCTCGGCTAAATTATTCAATCTGTCTTCAAAATCATCTTGTAATCTTACTGATAACATGAATATCTCCTTCTTTCCTGTGAAGGTTTCTTAAGAAACGATATGTCATACAAATAATACATGTATGACAAAATGTAAAGAGAAAATACAATACCTTAAAGGAGAGATAAAATTGGTTTTGACACCATTTTTGACACCACTGAAACGAAAAAAGGATCTTTAAGCCCATGCTTAAAAATCCTCTATTCTTTGTCTGTGGCGGAGAAGGAGAGATTCGAACTCTCGGTACAAGTTTCCCCGTACACTCGCTTAGCAGGCGAGCACCTTCAGCCAGCTCGGTCACTTCTCCGTGTCTTTTATCGTGGCGGAGGAGGTAGGATTCGAACCCACGGAGCCTCTCGACTCAACGGTTTTCAAGACCGCCACTTTCAGCCACTCAGTCACTCCTCCTGAAAAAACCTCAAATCTATATCATTATGGTATGTGAAGGTCAAGATAAATATCGGCAACGGTTGGGAAAAGTCTGTTTTTTTAACGGCTGTCTTGATTGGAGGGCAAGGCGTATGACTGTATTTATTACTGGTTTGAAGCCTGTTAAAATGATATTATTCCGGGATTAACGTATTCGGCTGATTCTGTTGTTTTAAATGGAGATTTTTGGTGTATGAGAATCGTTCTGCATTATTTTTTTTCTGCCCTGGTGTTAAGTTTTTACGGCTGTGAGGTCTGAACGCGTCTGGACGAGATGCCCCCCGGGACCCTGGGGGCTTTAACAGCCATCGGTTTTTTAACGGCTTTTGTCATCCGGCACGGGGTGGTGAAATACCTGGTCGATTCTTCCCGGCTGATCGAGCAACCTAAAAAACAGTTTTTTATCGAGTATGCCATGGTTTTGGCGGCAGGCGTCATCACCATTGTTCTAAATAATATCTGGTCATCCGTTCCCTATGTTAACGGGGTTGTTTTTTTCATCGGTTTTCTGGCCTTTGGGTTTTTTATTTCCATTGATATGTCTTTGAAAAGAGAACGGCAGGTGATCGACCGTTCATCCGGAACATCCGTCAGCATCATGGCCACCCGCAAGTTCTATCCGCTGACCCGTAAGTTTTTTATTGTGGCCGTGGTGACCAACCTGATGGTAATGGTCATTATCATACTGATTATCGGAAAGGACCTGGCCTGGCTGGCCGGTACCGATCCGGACCAGATCAACCTGATGATGGGAATTATCACAAAAACGATTTTCATCGAGATCTCTTTTGTGATCGCGGTTCTGATTTTGGAGGTCATCAATATTCTATATTCATATTCAAGAAATCTGAAGATGCTTTTCAACCTTGAAACAAGCGTACTGGACCGGGTGACCAACGGCGATCTCTCACGGCTTGTGCCGGTTACCACCCGGGATGAATTCGGGGTGATCGCCATTGATACCAATAAGATGATTCACGGGCTGCGGGACCGGATACGGATCTTATCCCGGTTGAGCGTGGCCAAAAAAGTCCAGGAAAATCTGTTGCCCAACCAGGCACCGGATCTTCCCGATCTGGATGTGGCGGGGTCAATCCTCTACTGTGAGGAGGTGGGTGGGGATTATTATGACTATTATCAACTCCCGGGAAACAAGATCGGCATTATCCTGACCGACTCATCCGGCCACGGTGTCGGGGCGGGCCTGCACATGACGACGATCCGGGCGTTTTTGCAATATGGTGTCGAAAGCTACAGAGGACCGTCTCAGTTGCTTGGATCCGTTAACCGGCATCTCACCCGGGACAGTTTTGAAAGCGGACGCTTTACCACGGCGTTTTTTGTTGAAATCGACCCCATCCGACGTTCCATGAAATGGGTTCGGGCAGGGCATGAGCCTGCCCTGCTTTTCACACCCGGTTCGGGCAGGTGTGAAAAACTGATGGGAAAAGGCATGGCCTTGGGTGTTAAGGTTGATGCGGATATCCATGAATACCGGATTGAGAATATCGAAAAAGAGACGGTTCTGGTGATCTACTCCGATGGTATCAAAGAGAGCCGGAACACGGAGAACCGGATGTACGGTGAAAAAAGAATCATTGATCTGGTCGAACAAAAAGCGATATTATCAGCCAAAGATATTGAAAAGAGTTTAAAAGATGACCTGCATACCTTTATGGGGGATCTGCCGCTTCAAGATGATATTACCTTGGTGGTCATCAAATTTTTATAGAATCATCGGGTGTGTTTTGAAGAGATGAAAGGATGATTTAAAAACCAATATGCTGACAAGCAGACAAAAAAAAGAAAAATTAGCAGATATTCCGGTTGTTAAGAGAAAACTTTCATCCTGGATTTTAGACGGGAACCTGAAGCTCCAGAGTCTTCTGGTGATCGTGATTCTGGTTACGGTTGCCATTCGGGTTGTGCCACTGGAGATGCAGCGGAAAATTGTGAATGAAGCCATCAATTTACGGAAGATCGACCTGCTGATCACCTATTGCGGGATTTATCTTGCAGCAGTGGTCCTGGCTTCCGGCCTGAAGATGGTTATCAATGTAATTCAGACAAAGATCAGTGAAAAAGCCACCGCCCGGATTCGAAAAGAATTGTATCACCATATATTAAATATGCCCCTGAATTTTTTTCGAAACACCCAACCCGGCTCGGTTGTCAACTCCCTGATCAATGAATTAACCATTCCCGGTAATTTTGTGGGGATGGCTGTGGCGGTTCCCCTGATCAACATTGTCACCCTGATTGCCTTTTTCGGGTATTTGATGTTCCTGAACCCGCTGCTGGCCGTTATTTCGTTTTCGATCTATCCGCTGATGCTCTACATTATTCCGATTCTTCAAAAGAAGGTCAACCGGGACAATAAAAGACGGGTAAGTACCTCCAGAAAATTGTCATCAAAAATTGTGGAATCTGTTTCCGGAATTCACGAGGTTCAGGCCAACGGTGCGTTTGAAATCGAGAATAACAAATATGATTCCATTGTAGACTACCTGATGAAGATCCGGATAAAATGGAGCATATTTAAATATCTGATCAAAGTGGTGTCCAATCTGTTTGTCAACATGGGGCCGTTTCTGGTCTTCATCGTCGGCGGGTATCTTGCCATCAACGGGCAGCTGGGGCTGGGTGCCCTGGTTGCCTTTTTGTCTGCCCAGGAAAAATTGTATGATCCCTGGAAGGAATTGATCTCCTTTTATCAGGTCTATCAGGACGGCAAGGTCAACTATTATAAAACCATGGGGCTTTTTGACGTTGAAATCGAGAATCGGTTGCGGCCTGAAACACGGGAACCGTTCGAGCTTGCCGTCAATATCAATGTGGATCACATCGGCCTTGAAACATCGGAAGGGGTAAAACTGCTCAACGATGTCAGTATTGATATTGCATCGGGCGAACATGTCGCGCTGGTCGGCTTTTCCGGTTCCGGAAAAAGTACGCTTGCGCTCTGTCTTGCCCAGCTTTACAAATATACGTCCGGTAATGCATCCATCGGCGGCAAGGAGATCTCCGGCCTCACCAAGGCGGATATCACCAAGAATATCGGTCTGGTGTCCCAGTCTCCGTTTATTTTCGACGGCACGATCAAGGAAAACCTGATGTATTCCTACACGTCGTTACACGGTGAAGACTGTGTTTACGACGGGCCGTGCAAACCGGAGCTGGATGATCTGATCCATGTGCTTCAGCAATCCGGGTTGTTTGTGGACGTTCTCCGGTTCGGATTAAATACCGTCATCTCAGACAGTGAGGAGTCTTTTATTCCCGTAATCGTGAAGATGAGAGAAAATTTTCAGGCCGATTTCGGAGAATCCGTCAAAGAGTGGATTGAATTCTTTGATGAACAGCAGTTCTTATCCCATGCAACCATTGCCGATAATATCATCTTCGGCGCCGCGATATCCCATGCACTGAAGAATGAGAATCTGGTTAAAAACCAGTTCTTTTTAAATTTTCTGGATGAAGCCGACCTGACCCGGCCCCTGCTGACCCTTGGCAGGGAGATTGCCGATAAGACGGTGGATGTATTAAAAAATGTCAAGCAGGATCAACTCTTTTTTGAACAGACCCCCATTCTTCCGGAAGAGTTTGAAGATTATCAGGATCTGGTGGATCAGATTCGGGGTAAAAATCTGCATCAAATCAAACAAAAGCAGACCGTTCAACTGCTGGAACTGGCACTGCGGTTTTCTCCGGGAAAACATAGAATCGCAGCCCTTCCGGACTTTATACTCAAGCTGATTCTGGAAGGCCGGTATATGTTCAAAGAACGGATTCAAAAAGAGGATGCTGCGGCCGTGGCATTTTTCAGGTCTGATCAGTATATCCATTCCCAGACCATTTTTAATAATATTCTTTTCGGTGTTTTAAAGAGCACGAACCCGGCGGATCAGGACCGGCTGAACAAGTATATGGTTGAGTTGCTGATCCGAGAAGACTTTTTAGAAAAAATGATTGGGATCGGCATGAATTATCAAGTGGGAGCCAAGGGCAATAACCTGTCCGGCGGTCAGCGTCAGAAACTGGCCATTGCCAGAACCTTTTTAAAGGCCCCTCCCATAATGATACTGGATGAAGCCACCTCGGCACTGGATAACAACTCTCAGAAACGGATACAAAATGTGCTGACCCGGCAGTGGAAAGGCAAGAGTACGCTGGTTTCAGTGGTGCACCGGCTGGATATCGTGAAAGAGTATGACAAGGTGGCGTTTCTCAAGGCAGGAAAAATAGTTGAAATGGGAACCTACAATGAATTAATGGAAAAGAAAGGGTATTTTTATGAACTCGCCAGTGGACACCGGTGATATGAACGATAAAAGTGAATTTTCTGAAAATTTAAATATTTTCAGGCAAATCGAGTTTTTTTCCGGCCTTTCCATCGAGGTCATCAAGCTGTTTGCTTTTCTTTGCAAGCGCCAGACATATAAAAAAGGAGATGTCATCTTTTATCAGGATGATGATGATCGGTGCGCCTATTACATTTTAGACGGCCGGGTGCAACTGATGCTTGAAATTGAAGGCAAAAACCATATGATACGCGAGTGTGGTGCTGAGAACTTTTTTGGCGTTATCGCCCTGATGAGTCCCATGATGAAGCCGTTGTCCCTGATTGCCAAAGAGGATACCACCTGCCTGGTGATGACCCGTGAAGCGTTTTTAAAGGTGGTGGACCAGTTTCCCCAGGTGCCGCAGATTATTGTCAAAACACTTGGTCAGCAGGTGTTGAAAGTGGACCGGAAAGCCATCTTTGAATTTGAATCCGGTAAAAATGATTCGTTGAAACCGTTTTTAGGCATCAGTCTGCTGTAAACCGGTAATTCGTTCAATATCATTAGAACATGACTATATGATTGACAAACGCATTGGCGATCATTACGATTAACGCATGGGCTATTTCAATTTATCCATAAAATTAAAAAATCGCCTTAAGGATCTGGAAAAGATCAGAGAAGCCGTAGAGGGCATGGGAGCCTCCATCGTCTGCACCAACCGTAAATTTAAAGAGATCGATTTAATTTTGGAAGAATTGTTCACCAACGTGGTAAATCATGGGTTTAATGATGATAAGGAACATGATATAGACATCAACCTGTCCTGCGATGCCGATCAGCTGGAAATCAGGATGGAGGACGACGGCCGGCCGTTTGATCTGACATCAAAAGAAGCGCCGGATACAACATGCGCCATTGAACAACGATATATTGGCGGTCTCGGTATTCATCTGATCAAACACTTTATTGACGAATGTGAATATTTCCGTGAAAAAGACAAAAATATCGTGGTGTTGAAAAAACGCATTACAAGTTGTGAAAAATCCAGGGAAAAAATATAAGGAATACTTCAAATGGAAATATATCAGGAAATTACAGATGGTGTAGAAATTTTTAATGTAAAAGGAAGCCTTGATTCCAATACGTCACCGGAGTTTGAAACCCTTATATACAAATCACTTGAAAACGGTCAGCGCAAATTGATCCTCAATTTGGAACATCTTGATTATATATCCAGTGCCGGTATCCGTGTGATGCTTAAAACCACCAAAGATCTTAAACGGATGGAGGGCAATATTGTGCTCTGTTCCCTTCAAGACTATGTCAGAGAAGTTTTTGACATTGCAGGATTTGACGGATATCTGAACATTGAAAAAAATCTGGACGGTGCCATGGGCATCATTTAATCCGGATATTGATCTGATCCAGATATTGTGATCTGAAATAATCCGGCCCCCCTGTTCACGTCCGAACACATCCATTCGATAGATGAGTCTGTTTTTCACCCGGCCTTTAGAAAAGACGATTTTACTTTTTTACGTGCTTAATCAGTATCAGGCCTTTTTCCCCCAGTGATTTTAAGAAGAGTGTCACGGAAATCTCAGCCTCTTTGATGTTCAAGGTATGCATGTCTGCAAATTTTTTGATAATGGTTTTTACATTGTCTTTTCCGTTGATCAGATTCCAGACATGAATTCCCAGGGCATCCAGCTGAATTTTCCGTTGAAATGTTTTTTTGGGGTTGGCTTGAAATACGTTTTGAATTTTACTGAAAAAAGGTTTGTACATGACTGAAAATTCAAGGATCATGTCACCTGATTCCAGGTGTTCTTCTTTTACCAGGTCATTTTTTTCAGGGATACATAAAAGGGATTCCTCTTTTGAAAGCGTGGTTTTTTTCTTAAATATCGCCAAGAATCGACTCCTGTATCAGAGAATGATTAAAATGATGGGGTGAAGCCGCTTCAACTCCCAAAATCCGGTTGTTTTGAGCATCATTGCAGATACGGAATAAGAGGAAATGTGAAAACCGGTTTATGAACGGCAGCTTTTGGGCGTTTTTAAACCGTTCCTGTTTACAGGCCCATTCCAGAAAATTGCCTTTTTTGCAGATGCCGGTTTTTGCAAATCCGGTTAATTGCGGCAGATGGCGCTGGGCAAACCCGGACAGATCGGTTTTGGAGAGCAAAAAGGAGGCAGGCCCCCAATTGTAGAAAACAAGGCGGTTTTTTTTGTGAGCTAAGATCACCTTAAACGCACCGGGTTTGAACGAATAATCCTGAAGCTGATATTCACCGGGGGCTTCAAAACTCATGCCGAATATATGCCAGAAGGACCGGCCGGATTGGGGATGATCGGAAAATGAGGAAAGGATCTGTTTGTAAACCGGTTTGACAATTGACGGCTTAAAAAAACGAATCAGGGTCAGCCGTTTGCACTCCCGGCAGAATACGATGGCACCTGTGCCTTTTGAACCATGTCCCTCCCAGTTGAAAAAGAAGAAGTTCAGATGGGGGGCCGGGTGGCTGAAATCCGCGGGTGTGGCCTGTTCATGAATGATAATATTCAGCAACCGCTGGGTCTTTGCGATAAATTTTTTTAAAAATTTATCCAAAGCAAATCTTTTAGGCCCCTCGGTCCACTTAAGTTCAATGCAGGGGATATCATCTTTACCGATCAGCAGATGGGCCGTGTCAAGGCTGTCGATCTCCCAGTCATCCGGAACGGAAAGGCAGATATTATTCCAACCTATTGGTTTTATACGGTCTTCCTTTTTTTTTATCCTTTTATCCGTCATGGATACGTATCAATAGTTATTTCAAATGGTTTAATGCGGCTCATATACCATATCCGCGGGTGAGAAAAATTAGATCTCTTCCTAATGGCTCAATACGGAATAAAAGAACGCCAAAGCTTCTTTTTGTCCGGTGTTTCGGTTCGTTTGGGAGGTACGGGCGGGTTCTTTTTAATATAGCAGTCCCTTTCGGCTTTCAGTTGGCTGGTCCACGTCAGTTTGACGGCGTTCCCCATCTTCTCATCCGCTATGGTCGAATTGTGCTGGAGAATCAGACTGAGCGTCTCCCCGTGGGCATCGGTAAACGACCATTTCCAGGCAATCAGGGTTTGGAACGGGTCTCCCCTGTATTCGGTCGGGTCGCCTAATTGCGCCTTATACTTTTTTAACAGGGTTGAGTAAAATTGTTTGGAACTCTCTTCATATTTTAGTTTGATGCGTACGATTTTATTCGTTCTCTCACATCTGCCAAAAGAGACGCTCCCGGATTTAAACCCCGGGGGAGGAACGACCCGGCATTCACCGATATAAGCGTTGATAATGTCGGGTTGGCAGGTGTCCGGGTCAATGATGCCCGGGTATTGATTGATATCGTCACTGATGATGAAACCACCCAGATGAATCGGAAATTTTGCCTGGGCGTGTGGAGAAATCAGAACAGATAAAACAAAAGGGATCAGGAATACATATTTTTTCACATTCGCCTCCGATATTAAACGGTCATCCCAAACGAACTATTGTTTTTGGAACGTTACAATAATATCACAGCTGGATTGTTTTAAAAAGTTGTACTTCCAAGAGATTTCAGAATCAGGGTCAGTCCCATGGCAAACATACCGGTCAAACCCATGCCGCAGGAAAACCCGGCCAAAAGGACCGGTGCGTACTGGCGCCATTGTTTGCCATATTTTTTAAAAAAGAAGAACCGGCCTAAAAGTGCACCGATGACCTCTAGAATCATGCCGTGGGGCGTACTTTGCCCAAGTCCCCTGACAATGCCGTACACAAGAAGGACCGGTAATCCGAACAGGGAGAGTATCCCATAGGTAATCAATCCGAATCCCATTCCCGAGAAGACGGTGGTTCCGTTGAGGGCCTGGTAGAACAATGAGTTGCCTTCCAAAGTGGAGGATTGCATTAAGAGTGTGTTCAATGCCTGTAAATGCCACAACTCCTGTGCATAGGGGTAACTGGATGACGGAATCGGCGCCAGACGCCAGATAAACTGGGAAAATAAAAGGCTGGCAACCATGACAACGGGAAAAACGATAAATTCAGCCTTGATAATCCCCCGCAGGCTGGTTCCGGTCAGTTCAATCTGACGGAAGTTCACCGTGGCTTCCCCGTAGTTGTGAATGGGAATGGGGGCATACCATATTTCAATGCCCTGGTAGCCGAAATATTTGGCACCGGCGATAAAACTGGCCTCCCGGACCAGGGGCAGGCTGACAAACTGACCGGCGATTCCTTCCATCCTGGCGGTGATGTATGAGATAACCGGCGTATAGACAAATCCGTAAAATAAAAAGAAAATCCAGGGAAAGGACGGCACCAGGATGGTGCACAGGATGACATAGGCAATGGTGGAGAATAAATAGATACCAATGGCAATCTTAAAATCAAAATCTCCCCTCCCCGGGGGGGGGTGCAGCAGATCTTTCAAGGTTCCCCTGTTTTTAACATTCGGGTCCCAGAAGGATTTGGTCACCTGCCACAATCCGATGATGCCGATGGAAAGTCCCAGGCCGATACCGAAACTCATGTAAAAATCAAAATTGTTGGCAAACACGGTTTCAACCGTTCCCATGCCCGGATGCCAGGAGGTCAGAACGCCCTTATGATAGAGAATGGGGTTGGCGACGATGGTGATCAGCAGGCCGATCAAACCGCCGATGACCGCCCAGAAAGGAAGAACCATGCCCAGAAATACCAGGCCCAGATCAAACTGGATGCCCATGGCAACCGTGGGTAAAATACCTTCCGTGTGCCGGGTCAGCTCCACCCAGGGGATGGGGATCAGCCGGACCGGCTCGGTGAAGATCAGGCCGGACACCGCCGGCACCAGGATATAGACCCCCCCGAATACCAGCCCGATGACCCCGCCGATGGAAAAGACCCGCCATTTCCAGGACCCAGTCTTTTCTTCTTTGGATTCAGCCAGGGCGATGGTGCCCAGTGCGGCCACCGGTGCCATGGGAAACGGCAGTTTCTCAACATCCGACGTGATCCGGTAGAGGGCGTATCCCAGGCCGAACTGATCGATCCGCTGGATAATCTGTGAACCGACAAGCAGGAGAATGGGAATCATCCAGTCCGGGTGCAGAAAGGTGCGCTCCAAAAGTGCGGTTGATTCGGGCTGGGGTGCCACCCATAAAGGGATATATTCGGTCAGTCCCAGCATTTTGGCCGCATCGGACTGAACCAGGTACTGGTTCCATAACAGCCCCTGGAACGGAGAGGCCATGGCCGCGCCGGCCATGTAGTAGAGCAGGAAAATCTCCTGTTGTTTAAGATCCGAGTAGGCCCGTTTGGCAATTTCCGCGAACAGGATAATGGTCACCCACCGGGCGGCCGGTCCGATTCCGCTACCGATAACCAATTGAAGATACATGCTGCCCGGCATCATGAGGAACCCGATAAAAATGGCCCCCACAACGGTTTTCCAGTTAAACCCCTCTTCAAAGTGGTCCGGTGCTTTTAACAGGTCCCGGTACTCTTTTAATTCTTTGTCATCATACATGGCGTATTATCCTGACGCGATTTGATTCATTTTTATATGGTGTATGATTAAATCGGCAACACCTGGTATCCGTATTCCGTGAAAAAACCGATAAGCGCCCAGGTGCCCCCCATTAAAAAATCTCCCATAATCAATCCGACAAAGAAGAAGCGCATTTTTTTAAATAAGGTAATTCCGCCGTAGCGCATGCAAAGTGCATTAAACAGCCATCCGATAAAAAAACTGAGCCAGAGTATTTTCATGGCCGAACTGTAGAGCATCAAATATCCGATGGGATGGAGCGGCCACCAGTAAAACCGGTGATAACAGGTGACCAAAATCCCCATGATAACCGCACCGGCCAATGCGAAATATTTGATGGAGTCTCCCTGTTCAATCTGATTTTGGATCACGGGAATGATATTGTTATATACGGAAACCGTGGTCCGGGTGGCCCAGTCCAGCTGAAGTTCCCTGATCCCGTATTTATAGCAGAGAACGATCATGGCAACGGCGGAAACAAAGAGGCAGAGAACCATGGCGATAAAAATGGTAATAAAGATCATTTGCGGGCCTTTTACCCGGTTGTTTATTCTCAGGAAATGGAGAATGGACGGGGCAACCGATTCCCTGAGGTCGACAAACATCACCTTCTGGCAGATGGAACCCAGTGTTACGGCAAGGGATGAAAATATTTTCAGTCCGAAAATGGTGTTGATGGCGTCAAGGGGGGCCACGGTCAGCGTGAAATAGGTGATGCCGCCCTGGCAGATGACACGGACCGCCACCATGGTAAATAAAACAAAGAATATAATCAAAAGGACTGCCTGACCCAAAGAGATGCCGTGGAATAAAAACCAGCCCACCAGGGCCATAAACCCGACCCCGCTTCCCCAGAATATGATTTTATCTTCCATTAAATTGGGGTGATTTCCGCTGCGGGTCGGTGTGAATGCATGGACCATGACCTCTTTAAAGTGAAACCGGGCCAGCCAGACCAGGAAGATGGCAAAGACGATAAACGCCCCGATCATCTGCGTCTCCTCCGGATTCGAGAGGGTGGGGCCGAATGTGGTTCCCAGTTCGGAGGCCGGAAAGCTTAAACCGGCAATGGCCAGGACCCCGGTCATGAATGCACCCAGGATGTAAAAAAACCAGAATGAAAAAGAGACCTGTTTGGAGGCCAGGAAGGCAAATCCGATAAACGCCGGATAAAAGTAGAGTTTGAGTTTGATAAATCCGGCCAGTACGCCCTGTTTTGGGAAATAGGGGCCGGCCAGGACCAGGGTATTGATTTGGGGAACCGAGGGAAAATAAAAGTTGAGTCCGTTCAGCAGGTGAAGACAAATCGGCAGGCTCAAACCGATCAATAGAAACCTGTTCCCGAAAAACCGGGACAGCTTTTTGTCATCCAGGGCTTTTTGCAGCATTTTGGGGACAATGAGCAAAGGAAAATTCATCCGTTCATTCTCCATTGCCTGCCGTGAAACCATATGGACCATGCAGAGGAGCAGGAAATAACCGGCAATAACAAAGACGCCCCAGGATAAAAACGGCAGCAGCCAGGTCATCCAGGGAATCTGGGAAACCAGCTGGAAAAAGCCCATATCCTGGCCGTTTTCAATGCCGTTATAGAGCATGTCGATGGCTGCTGCATCCTGTGGAAAGAGGTTGGCCGGTAAAAGCGGCTGAATAATGGTGCTCCAGCGGTTTTCAAATGTTGAGAAATAAAACGGAGCCGTGAGATTGATAAAAAACGTTCGGGCAAATCCGGTATAGGCAATCCCGGACACCAGAACCATCAGGCCCCAGGTAAATATCAGTTCCGCTCCTGTGAGAAAGGTTTTGGCTTTAAAGAATTTTCTAAGGACCGCTGTGATGATGGTGAGCCAGAACAAAAGATAAAAGGGGGCCAGGGGAAAATACCCCCCGCCCAGGGGGGTGGCATTCCGATAGACATTGTTAAAAGGGGTCACCGCACAGATCAGGACGGCCAGGCAAAAGCCGATAAAGATGGCCCGGGGCCGAATAATGGTCTGTCTTTTTCTCTGTTCGATCACAGGATCTGTCCTTTTATATTTAAAATGGATGTCATGAAAGAATCATACCGGTCTTTATGGCCGTCTTCCATGGAGCGCCATATCAGCAGCTGTTTTCTGATCAGATTGACAAACCGCTTGTTGATTCGCCACCAGGTATTCTGTTCCCCGGAATTCCGGGTAATGCTCATCTTAATTTCCATGTAATCATCAAACACGGCAGACGGTTTTACCGTGAACTCAACCTGCTGCATCACTCCCAGGTCAAAAGGGGCAAGCCAGGCGGTGAATCCAATGGTAAAAGGGGTGCCGGAATCAGAATCCGCCTTTGTTCTCTGTGTTGTCGGATCCGCATGAAGCCTTCCGACCGAAAAGATACCATGGGAGACGCTTCTGTGGGTCTCAAACAGTTCATACAAAAATCCCCCCACGCTGAATGCCTCTGAGTCCTTAATCAGGAACGGCAGGTCAATATTGAGCAGGTCTCCCTCGGCCTTGGCCATTTCCCATGATTTTTCAACATCTGGAATGGCAATTGAGGCCGCCACTTTGGACGGGTATACGGCTGAAACCAGAACCACCATCATGACCAGGGCCATGGCAAAGACACCGCCCAGGGACGAATAGTTAACGGTTAAACCGTTTAAAAGCGCCGTTCCGGCAAAGACCTGAACCGTCACCTGGGCAAGAATATACCCTAAAACCACACTTATTACGGCATAGGCAAGGGCTTCGGCAATAAATATAATGGATACGTGAGACGGCGCCATTCCAATGGATGTATAGATACCGATCTCTTTTTTACGCTCCTGAACACTGCCGATCATGGTATTGAGAACGATAAAAATGGAGATCAGCATCGGGATCAGGACATTGGGCAGGCCTGAATAGTTGAGTTTGTCACTGGCCGAATATAAAAAGACCCCTTCCTTTTCCCCTGAAAAGAGCCAGAGACCGAACCGGTCCACCAGTTTAAATGCCGTTGAGTTGTCATTGGGAGGGGTTTTGTATTTTAATGCGACACTTTTAAGATTTCCCCCCAGAGACATCAGCGTTTCAAAGGGGATGATCACGGTCTGGTCAAAGGGCAGATGTTGATAGCGGCTCTGAAATGCCCGGACATCATCGCCGGATTCCATGGCATCCATTTCCGCATCCGTGGCCTGTTGAAAGACTTCATCCGGGAAGATGGCCGGTGTGATGGGTTCGCCGTCCAGATCTTTAAACCGGTCAAATTCTTCGCCTGAAAACGTCCCGATGACTTTAAACGGGGTCGACCACAGGTTGATGAATATCTCTGATTTTTCAGGGTTTCCCAGCTTGAGATGACGGGCCATCCGTTCGGGGATGAGGATGCTGTAGCGGTCCTGCTCATTGAACCAGCGCCCCTGTGTAATCAGTCTTGACAGGTCGCTGATTTCAGGTTCCGTGTGTGACAGGCCGAGCATGGCATTGGCCAGATATCTGCGGGATTGGTAGGAAACCGGAACGGTTATGGCCTGTGTCCGGTTTTCGTTTTCAAGCCAGCCCCGCGGCGTGGCGATCATCTCGTCGGCCATGGTATTCCGGATAACTGAAAATGCCTGGTCCGGCAGGGTCTTCCAGTTGATCTGCTTGATCAGCAGACCCTGGTAGGGTGTCTGGTCATTATAGAGCAGCCGGGAGTGCTGGCGCATACTTTTTACCGAGGTAAAACTCATGATGGTAAAGGTGAGTATGACCAGGGTGGTGCAGGTCAGCATCGTCCTGACCCGTCGTCGCCGCAGGTTGTTGATTCCCATAAAAAAGGAAGCGGAAAAGGCTTTGAACAGGCTGATTTCTCCTTCGTTTCCCTTTTTCCCCTGCATCTGGAACCGTTTCATTTCATTTTCAAAATGGTGGAATATGATCCAGGTGACAATGCCGGAAAGTCCGATGATGAAGAAGGCAAGGATGACCACGACCGGGCTGTAAGCCAGGTCAAAGGCCGGGTGCACATTGTAGATAATGGTGATCAAAAGGAGCAGGATGCCGATAAATCCGGCAATCCGTTTATATATATTGATAAATGCAAATATTAACCGTTCCATGCAGAATGCAAACGGGGCAAAGAGCATGATATAGAAAAGAACGCCGTAAAGGACGTCTTTTTGTGTACTTTCCACGTGGTCATAGACCCGTCCTGCCAATCCCAGGGCATTCCCTGCCGCGGAAAAAAATTTGTCATAGGACATATCGGCCAGGTACTGCTGCGCATCTTTTAATGCCTGATTGCCCTGGGCCTGCAGATCCCTGATCCGCTGATTATTGATTCCCTTTTGTTCCAGGTTTTCGATCCGCGGATTTAACAATGCCCACATATCCAGGGCGGCCAGGTATTGGGTGGGTGCAATGACCGGGGTTTCGTCTATGGCGTATCCGTTTCCGGTTTCTCCTTTGCCCTGGGAGTGGGTCAGGATCAGCTTTTTGGTTAACAGGCTGTCGGACAGGGTCAGTTTCATGCGGGTCCCGGGCGACAGGTATATGGATGCAATCAGTGATGACCGGGTGTCTATCCTTGAATACCAGAACCGGATGGGGGTTGCATCCACCCTTGCATCAAAGAGATGAAGCCGGGTCATAAAAGCGAATGTTCGGGGCTCCAGCAGGTTCAATATGGTTGTCTGGCTGCAGGCAAACATGATCAGGTCGGTTTCCATATTCGGGTTGATCATTTTGACCCGGTAGCGTGCAAGTGTGGTCTTTTTTTTGTCCACGGCCCAAATGGTCTGACCGGTGTCTGAATCGAATTTATACCCTTCAAGAATCACCTTGTGCAGGGTCAGTTTTCGATGGACGGCCCCTTTGATTGTAAATATCCCTGATTCGTTTACGATATTGTGGAAAATAGCCGGTCCCTGGAAAGAGAGGATCACACTTCCCGGTGCCGGTGCATCGGCAAAGACGGCCCCGTGCCTTAAAAAATTGGCCCGGCCGGTCACCGTTGAAAATCCGTTTCTCGGCAGCCGCTTGAGCACAGGATAGGGCGCTGCCGCCAGATCAGATATTAACCGGGACACAAACCGGCTCTGTTTGGCAGCCCGGTTGAGATCGACTTTATCCGCTGTGTCAAAAGGGGTGCCCCAGTATCGCCGGGCATCTTCGGTCGTGACCAGGGAGACGCCCAGCATACCGGCCAATCGGCTGACTTCCCCCCCCAGTGCGGGGGTGTCTTTGAAATAGCTTTGCCAGGCCCGTTGCATGGACGGCCGAAGCGTGTCCTTAAAAAAACCGGGGAGATCAAGGGCGTCACCGGCTTTTTCTCCGGCATCCAATAAGGTGGTGTTCAGCTTGACATAGGGGGCAAAAACATTGACCGTGGGTTTGATATCGTAGAGCCAGCCTTCATTGAATGCACCCACTCCGTTTCCGTGGCTGGACAGATGCAGGGAAACGGCGACCATCGGCTTTCTGCGCTTGAGTGTTTTTTTTAAATCCATGGTGGAAGTTAAAAATTTTTTTTCAAGCAAAACATCCCGGATGGTTGTGTTCAGGCGCTCAACAGCGTGGGGAATCAATTGTCCGGCCAGTTGTTTTTCCTCGTCTGTGAGCGTCTCCAGGTCGGATTTACCTTCCAGCCGTTTCAATACCATTCGCCGGTCAGCCAGGCGCCTGATCTGATCGTCATCCGGATCTGATTTCAGCCGCAATTGCATCAGTTCATTGCTCAGGGTATCGATTTTTGTCTTGATGACTTCATGCAGATTTTCTTTTAACAGCAAGGTCTGCGTTTCATCCATGGACTCCTGGTTGATGAACCGGTTTAACGCATCCAGGCTTAACTGAAGCTGGTCTAAATTCGTATCATGTTCTTTCATGGCCCTTCTGAGGATACGGGTCTTGGTATTTAATCCCCAGATGAACTCACGCATGCCGGCCAGCCCGTTTCCGTGTCCGGCGGTTGCCACCAGCAGAATCGATCTCTTGGACGGATTCTGTTTCAGGTGCCGGGCCAAATCCAGGAGAGAGGCAATGGAGCAGGCCTGATCCGCTCCCGGTGTCTTACCGGGAACGTATCCGGCGGCATCGTAAAAGCTTTCAACGATGATCACTTCTTTTCTAAGTGTTTTGTCCGTGCCTTCGACCAGACAATACACATTTTCAGCTGTAATCTTTTTCCATTTCATATCCGAAGTCAAGGTGATGCGGAGCCGGGCGTCTGTATCGGACGGGTTTTCAAAATCACCAAACAGATCTGCGGCATTTTCTTCGGACATGATAAACCGGGGGAAATTGACCGGTGACAGCTCTTCTTTATCTTCAAACAGATATTTGTCCGGTTCTTCATTGTACAGATAGATAATTGCCCTGGCACCCAGTGACAAGGCATTCAGCCAGTTTCCCTTTGAATCGATATCCATAAGGACAATGGCGTCTTTAACCGGTTTTCCATTAAAATCTTTTAATTCCCCGGATTTTACATAGATAATGTGTCCGGTTAAACCGTCTCCGGAAACGGTGTGCGGTGAGATGGCATTGGAAAGAAACGGATCGATTCCTCGGCTTTTTCCAGTGGTTAAATTCACCACCCGGCTGTTGTTTTTCATCCGGACCGCATTGGGGAAATACTGGGAACCGACCGCTGTATATCCCAGGGATTTAAAACTGTCCTTGATAAAAGAGGCAATCTTTTGGGTGTCTTCACTGCCGCTTGTCCGGTCGGCTGCCCGGGAAAAGGTGTTGAACAGGCTGGAAAATTCCGCCGTGTGGTCCGTGGCCGTTTGAGAACCCGGCGCATGTGAGACCGGGAATAAAAGACAGGCAAGAAATACCCACCACATGACAAACCGATTCCGGACAGAGATTTTCATCAGGCAATTTGCCCCAGTGAGATGGAGAGTTCATCCCTGTTTTCAATCTTATCGATGCGGCCGTCGGAGATCCAGATCACCCGGTCGGATACATTGAGCATTTTTAAATCGTGTGTGGCTGAGATAATGGTAACGTTCTTCTCTGCCGAAAGCATTTTCAACAACTTGATAATTTCGTCTCCGGTGGACAGATCCAGGTTTCCGGTGGGCTCGTCCGCCAGGATAATGGCCGGGTCGTTTGCAAGGGCCCTTGCAATCGCCACACGCTGCTGCTGGCCACCTGACAATTCAAAGGGCTTGTGCTGAAACCGTTCTTTGAGCCCCACCACATCCAGCAGCTCCATTCCCCTGTCCCTGGCCTCATCATCCGGCGTTCCGGCAAAAATCATGGGCAGTGTCACATTTTCAAGGGCGGTCATCACCTGGATAATGTTAAAGGTCTGGAAGATATAGCCGATTTTTCTGCAGCGCAGCCAGGCCAGCTCATAGGCATCCAATTGAGAGATGTCTATTTCATCAATAAAAACAGAGCCGGAAGAGGGTTTATCCAGCCCGCCGATCATATTAAAGAGTGTGGTTTTGCCCGAGCCTGACGGCCCCATGATGGAAAGATATTCCCCTGTTTTTATTTCAAGATCAATGCCTTTGAGGACATGGACGGTATTCTTGCCCATGGTGAAATCTTTTTTAACCCGCGATACGCGAACAATATTGCTTGAATCTTTCATGTCTTCCCGGTCCTTATTGGCATTATCTGTTTTAAATTTTTCAATCCGGTTTGATTCTGTTTATGGCAATGTAAATACAAGCGGCATCTTTCACATGAGAAACGGTTATGATCAGTCCCTTCCTTTCATCGCCTCCACCGGCCGCATCTTTGCCGCCAGCAGCGCCGGGTATAAGACACCGATGATGCTCAGCAGGCAGCCTAAAATAACTGCGGAGATCATAGTCGTTCCAATGGCTTGGGCATCGGTGAAAAAAAAGACTTTGGGTCCGTACCTTACAACTGCACCCAGAAGAGAAATAAGGGCACCGGCGATTGCGCCGATAATTGAACCGATCAATCCCTGAAGGGTGGCTTCAATGAGAAAGAGGCGCAGCACAAACCGGTCCAGTGCCCCCAGGCATTTCATGGTGCCGATTTCTCTGAACCGATCTGCCACAGCCATTAATTGTGTATTTACAATACCCACCACGCAAACCAAAAGAGACAAAAACAGAATCCATCGTTCTTTGGGGCTGGGTGTTTGTTTCTGACCGGGTTCGGGTATTTCATATCCCTGAAGTGTCAGCTTTTGAATAACCCCCTTGTCCTGGGTCTGGAACAACCCTGAAATAATATGGGAGTTGGATTGGATGTAGGTATAAAAAGAGATGGCCAGTATCAGGCTCAATGTGGTGATCAATGACCTGAAAAATCTGGATTTGATACTTTTAACGGCGATGTCAACGGATTTTAAAAACGGCAGGACCACCTGTTTTTGGGGTTGGTTTTCTGTTATGGGCGGGTTCTGCATCAATATTCACCAAGCTAGCCGTTAAAGGCAAAACATACGTTTAAAATCAAATTGGCACAATATGGACCAAATTGAAAGGGTTCGAAGGTTTTTTGTACGGATAAACCGACAGGCGGTACATGCTGCAGGCCGCATGAAACCATTCAAATACGGCGGTCAAATATTCATGTTAATTAATATAGACCGGTAACAAAAAAGTTTTATTCCGGATAAAATACGCCGGAAAAAAATTTAACATATAAAATATGTATAAAATAATTGATAATGAAAAAACGGTCCAAAGTCAAGAAATAGACTTACAGCTTGACTTGAGGGACAAGTTTGATTAAAAGTAACAATTACAAAAAATGGGGAATCGTTATGGCAAAATCCGATATGCACCCGGTGCATCAATTCGAATCCTGGCAGGTCTGGCCGGGGTCCTATGGAAACAGATTCACTCCGGGAAACTATCCGCATGCGGATTCTACCGGTCTGGACATTGACAAGACCACACCCATTGCCTCCATGGGCTCCTGCTTTGCGCGGGAGATCCGAAAAGTTCTTTTAAAACACGAATACAATTACATTCTTGAAGAGACCGATAAATGGGCGGCCTGTCACGCCAGCGCCGCATGGGAGCGGACTTACAATACATTTTCCATGCGCCAGATATTTGACTATACGTTTAATGAATTTTCTCCGGAAACCCGGTGGTGGATCTCTCCGGATACCGGCCAGGTTCAGGATCCTTACCGGCGGATCATCCTATACGACAGCATTGATCAGGCAGAGGCCGATTTCAAGTCCCATATTGAATACTCCAAAAAAGCCATCAAACGGGCCCGGGTATTCATTTTGACATTGGGCTTGACCGAGATCTGGGAGGATGTTCGCGATAAAAGCGTCATATGTCTGCCCTCCGGTCCCTATGTAAACGAGGGCGGAGATATGTCCAACTACCGGTTCCGGGTCAGCCGGTACCGGGAAAACCTGGACAACCTGGACAGTATCTATCACACCCTTAAACGGAACAATCCGGATTGCAAGGTGATTGTGACCGTTTCGCCGGTTCACCTCTGGGCAACATTCAGGGACGACATGGATGTGATCAGTGCCAATTGCAATTCAAAATCAACCCTTAGAGCCGCAGCAGACGAGTTTGTCGGCAACTACGAGGATGCGTTTTATTTCCCGTCCTATGAGATTGCCACCAGTTTTAATCAATTAATGAACAAAAGTCCGTTTGTCACAGGAAAGGAAAATTTTCATATCAATCAGGAGACGGTGGAATTGATCATGAAACATTTTTTTGAGTACTATTCTGTTCCAAAGGCAGCTTAAATCAATATGGAAAAATTTCCAACGTTCAATATCCTGATGTATTCCCACGATACTTACGGGCTGGGACACATCCGGCGGACCATGGCCATTGCCGAACAACTGCGCAAAGATGATACCAATATTCTGATCCTCACCGGTTCCCCCATTGCCGGGCGGCTGACATTCCCGAAATACGTGGATTATGTTCGGGTTCCGGGGATGATTAAAAAGGCCAATGATGAATACTATCCGCTGACGATCCGGATCGATCCGCTTCAAGCCATGGAGATACGGCAGTCGATCATCATGGCGACGGTTCAGACGTTTTTACCCGATCTTTTTATTGTGGATAAAGAGCCCCAGGGGCTGAAGAAAGAGGTTCTGCCCGCATTGGAATGGATCAAGGAGAACCTGAAAGATACCAAAACGGTCCTGGGGTTAAGGGATATCATGGATGATGCCGAATCGGTGAAAAAAGACTGGACCAAAAAAAATATCTACTCAACTATTGAAGAGCTCTATTCCGAAGTCTGGATATACGGTCAGGAGAGGGTTTACAATCCGGTGAAAGAGTATGAGATCCCGGAAACCGTTAAAAAGCGGGTCCATTTTACCGGGTATATTCCAAGGAAGGTTCCCCATGACCATGTGGCCGACGAATTAAGGCTTCAATTAAATGTAATGAAAAACGAAGACCTGGTAACGGTCACCACCGGTGGCGGCGGTGACGGGTTCCATGTTCTGGATTCATATTTAAAAATGCTTGAACGGATGCGGAATCAAAACATATTGCCTCCCTTTCAGAGTGTTATGGTCACAGGGCCGTTTCTGTTCAGCAAAGATAAAGAGAATGTGTTGAGCCGCGCGGAAGAATTAGGGATCCAGGCCTATGATTTTTTTACGGATATGGAAACATTGATCAGTGCATCCGATATTGTGGTCTGCATGGGCGGGTATAATACGCTTTGTGAAATTCTTTCGGCAAAAATCATGTCATTGGTGATTCCGAGGGAAACGCCGAGAAAGGAACAATGTATCCGGGCCCGGGCATTTCACCGGGAACAGCTCATCGAGTTTATCCCGTGGACCCGGCTCAACGAGTCGAATCTGGAAGAGAAAATCCTGGGGATGCTCAAGAACAAGGCGCCGTACAAAAAGGCCATGTGCAAATTTGAAATGACAGGAATCAAAAAGATCTGTGACCGGATATCAAACTTTTGGAACGGAAAAAATGGGAAAGAATGCGGGACCAACCTTATGTGTGGTGTTGAAAGGATACCCTCGGATATCTGAAACCTTTATTTCAAATGAAATATTATTGCTGGAATCGCAGGGGTTTAACGTTCATATCATTTCAATGCGCCGGCCCCGGGAAGCATTTACACATGCCAGTGTCAACCGGATCAAGGCCAGGGTCGACTATCTGCCCAGTACGATTCTGGGTCATCTGGGCCCCCTTTTATATCACAATGGCCTGCTGGCCCTTCAGCACCCCCTGACCTATTTCAGGGCGGTTCAAAAGGCGGTCGTCCGGTGGATGCGGACCCGGAAATCCGCCACCCTTAAACATCTGTTGCAGGCGGGTTATCTGGTGAATAAACTGCTGCCCGGCAGTCACATTGTTCATTTCCAGGCCCATTTTGCCCACTCTCCCACGTCGGTTGCCATGTTTTCAAGCATGCTGTCCGGTGTGCCGTTCAGTTTTTTCGCCCATGCCAAAGATATTTATACATCCGACAGAGAACAGCTCAAGGAAAAAATTGACAGGGCCCGGTTTGTGGTAACCTGTACAAAATACAACCGGGATTATCTCTTAGATCTGGCCGGAAACAGCCCGACACCGGTCTTCTGCGTCTATCACGGGATTAATCTGGATTATTTTTCTCCCCAGACCGCTTTAAAACCTTGCAAACCGCCTTATCACCTGCTCACAGTGGCACGGATGACGGAAAAAAAAGGATTGGATACGGTTTATCATGCCCTGGCCATCCTTAAAAAAAAGGGGATTTTGTTCACCCACTCCCTGATCGGGAAAGGAGACGATCATGATGCGGTGGTCAAACTGATCAAGCAGCTTGATCTGGAAGACGCGACAACCCTCTGCGGCACCCTGACCCATGAGGATGTGATTGAGTATTATAAAAAGTGCGACCTTTTTGTACTGGGTTGCCGGATTGCCCGGAACGGGGACCGGGACGGGATTCCCAATGTCATGGCAGAGAGCATGGCCATGAAGCTTCCGGTGGTGGCAACGGATGTGTCCGGTATCCCGGAGTTTCTGGAAGACAATGTCAGCGGGAAAATGGTGCCGCCTGAAAATCCGGATGCCCTTGCGGATGCGATGCAGGTGCTGCTTGAAGATCAAACATTGCGCAACAGGGTAACGGATACGGCCCGGAAACGGATTGTTGAGAAGTTTGACAATAAGATTTTAATCAAAGAGTTATCTCAAATCTATCTGAAGAATATACCGGAGCTCCAAACCGGCCAGTCGTGTCTTATTTCGGAAGAAGCCGATCTGACATCCCCGGGTGTAAGTTAATATGAGAATTGCCTTTTATGCCCCGTTTAAACCCCTGGGGCATAAAAATCCCTCCGGAGATCTGGTTATTGCCACCAGTCTGGTTGAATATTTAAAACAGTGTGGCCATACCGTTGAGGTGCAATCCAAACTAAGAACCCGTTGGATCTATTTGAAGCCCTGGTTGTGGCCCTTGCTGGTGTTTGATCTATTCCGGATTCTTTTCCGTCTTCACACGGATCCGCCCGACCTCTGGCTGACTTACCATACCTATTATAAAGCCCCGGATGTTATCGGTCCCTGGGTGTGCCGCATGCTTGGAACCAGGTATGCCATATTCCAGGGGATTTATTCAACCAAACAGAAACGGCGGTTTAAAACATGGCCTGGATTTTACTTGAACCGGTCAGCCCTGAAACGGGCGGATCACGTGTTCACCAACAAGGCCCCGGATCTTGAGAATTTAAAACGGTTGATTCCCAGCGACCGGCTGACCTATATCAGACCCGGAGTCCAACCCGGCTCTTTTAAAGAAGACGAGGTTTCCGGCGGAAAAAACCGGTTGAAATGGTGCGGGAAAGACGACACCCCGGTGATTTTAACCGCAGCCATGTTCCGGGAGGATGTAAAGACGCAAGGCCTGATCTGGCTGATCGATTGCCTGGCATCCCTTGCAAAGAAAAGAGACTTTCACCTTGTCATTGCCGGGTCCGGGAAAACAGAGGATGAATTAAAACGACTGGCAGCAAAAAAATTGCCCGGGTGCCATACCTTTGCCGGACAGATCCATCGAAAAGAGATGGCAGGCTTTTATTCCGGCGGGGATCTGTTCGCCTTTCCCGGGATCAACGAGTCCTTGGGAATGGTCTTTATTGAGGCCCAGTCATGCGGTCTGCCCGTGGTGGCATTTAACAACGGCGGGCTTCCGGAAGTGGTCCGGGACGGGATCACCGGTTTTTTGGTGGATATGTATGATTGCCGGGGATTTGCCGACCGGCTGGATCAATTGATCGGGGATAAGCGGCTTGCTGAGAACATGGGGCGTGCAGCCATCCGGCATGTCGGGACGAATCATGATATTGAAAAAAACTATACTCTCTTTGAACGGACGCTGGTGCGGATGACAGAACCGGCAGGGTGAAACAGCGGAAAAAGATGGAAACAAAAGCCAAAATCGATATTATCCGCCATGCGCGGACCCAATGGAATATTGAAAAACGAATTCAGGGAAAAACCGATATCCCCTTGTGCGAAGCGGGGGGCAGGGATGCAGCCGCCTGGGCCGGTCAACTGGCCGGTCAAAAGTATGATCGAATTATCTCAAGCCCCCTGATCCGCGCCCGGGAAACCGCCCTGAAAATCGGTGCGGCAGCCGGAATAGAGGTTCAAATCGTGGAGGGAATAAAAGAACAGGACTTCGGACGATGGGAAGGCCGGCAACTGGCAGAGATCAGGAAGCAATCTCCCGGTGAGGTTGAATCCCGGGAATCGGACGGGTGGGGCTTTTGTCCGCCGGAAGGGGAATCCAGGCAGGATGTCCTGGCCCGGGCTTTGGCGTCCATTTCAGACATCGCTCGAACCAACATGGGTAAAAACGTATTAATGGTCACCCATTCCAGTGTGATAAAAATTATTATTTACCATGTGCTGGGACACTCGTTTTTAGCGGGACAGAGATCCGGGGCCGGAAATATAATCAAATCCTGGCATCTCCATCAATTTTTCTGGGACGGACACCTCTTCTTGCGCAAATTGAATGCGCTGGATTTATCATCGCACCGGACAGATAACCGTAAAAACGGGCTCAAGGCAGAATAGGCCTATGAATATCATCATCTACTGCCAACATGTTCTGGGGGTGGGGCATTTTTTCAGAACACTCGAAGTTGCCAAAGCCATGAAATCTCACCGGGTGACGCTGGTTACCGGCGGCAGCCGCATGGATATCCGGCTTCCCTCCCACATCCGCCGGGTAGAACTGCCCGGTTTGATGATGGATGCGTCTTTTTCCGGTATCTATCCGGCCAATGGCCGGGCGGCTGTGGAAGAGGTAAAAAAAGAGCGCAGGCAGATTCTGTTGGATCTTGTTCAAACATTAGAGCCCGATCTTTTATTCATCGAACTCTATCCGTTCGGCAGAAAGGCGTTCCGTTTTGAGTTGGAACCGGTACTTGAATATATTAGCCAGGCTGGTGAACCGCCGTGCAAGGTGGTCTGCAGTATTCGGGATATTCTGGTGGAAAAAGAGGATCAACACCTGCATGAGATGCGGGCAGTGAATGCGCTGAACAGATGGTTTGACTCTGTACTGGTCCATGCTGACCCCCGATTGATAAAACTTTCAGAGACGTTCAGCCGGATGGCGCAAATCAAAATCCCGATCCAATACACCGGTTTTGTAACCCCTTTACCGGACCCGGATATGGTCCGGCACTACCGGAAGCAAACCGGGTTGTCTGAAAAGGGAAAACTGATTGTTGCAAGCATTGGTGGCGGGAATGTGGGAAAAGAACTGCTGACAGGGGTGATCCGGGCGTATCGGATGCTGCCCGTAAAAGACGACCGGTTGCTTTGGGTCTTTACCGGGCCCTATATGGATGATGCGGATAAAAAGGAAATACACGGCCTTTCAGGGCCGGATATCCGGGTTGACACCTTTTGTGATGATTTTGTATCTCTGCTTTCAGCGGCAGATCTATCCGTCTCCATGGCCGGATACAACACCTGTATGAATATTGTGGCCGCAGGCGTACCGGCGCTTGCCTGGCCCTTTGACCACAACCGGGAGCAACGGGAGCGGGTTCGCAAGTTGATACCGTTTATCCCCATCACCCGGCTGGACACCCGGGATCTGGATCCCGCGGTGCTGTCCCCGGTTATCGGGACGCAGCTTGAACAAAAAAAGCCTCTCTTTGGCAACCGGTTAAATATTTCAGGGGCACAACAGGCCGTAAAGATGATTGAAAGACTGTGCAATGACCATTGATATCTACGAATCAATCACAACCCGTGTGCCGGAAGATATCCGGACCGAAATCGAACAGATCACGGCATCGGCTGCGGCGCAGAATCCGCCGGTAAACATTTTTTTCAGAGCTGATGATATTGCCGTTCCTTCAAAACGGTTTCACCGTCTGATGGAATTGTTTTTAACATATCAAATTCCGTTGTGTCTGGCCGTCGTGCCCGCATGGATGACCCGGCCGAGGTGGAAGGCCATGCGTTCGTATATAAATCGGGGCAGCCGCCTGTTTTGCTGGCATATGCATGGATATCGACACAAAAATCATGAGAAAACCGGTAAAAAGCAGGAGTTTGGTCCGGCAAGACCCCACCGGGATCTATCCTCTGATTTGGAAAAAGGGGACAAACGGCTTTCCAGGATTTTAGACACGCACCTGACCCGGGTTTTTACACCGCCCTGGAATCGCTGCGGTTCAGAGACCATGCATATTCTTCAACAGATGGGGTATGCCGGCATCTCAAGAAATCATGGTGCCCGGCCCGGGGCGCCTGAGGGGTTTCCCGATTTCCAGATCCATGTCGACCTGCACACCCGGAAAGAGAAGGCCGTTAAAACCGGGTGGAGAAAATTGTTCCATGAGCTGGAAACCGGTTTTTCATCAAAAAGATGCGGTATCATGATTCATCACATGCGGATGGACAACCGGGCATTTCTGTTTTTAGAGTTCCTGCTGGCTCTGTTTTCACGCAGTCCCGGGGTCAAGACCCTCTCCTATGACGATATGATAAAAAAAAGATAAGATCTCCCCCCTTTTTCGGATTCAGCTGAATGCCGGCGGACTGGAAAGATTCAGATTCTGTATCAGGCCCAAATCCACCATCAGATTTTTGTATATATGGTTTGAGTCATGGGTTTGGTCATCCCTGGCCATCATACGGTGCCGGATGCGAGGCGGCAAGGAGGGATGACTGAGGCGTATCATTCATACGCCGCAGGGAGGAACGGCCGCAGGCGGTACCGTATGATGGCCAGGGTCGAGCAGGGTAACCGCATTTATATTTTTTGTGGAGAGGTGAACAGAGATATAGAAATCATTAGCGATCTGAAGCAGTTGTAACTTTCTGGAATGATTATAAAA
>JANQML010000164.1 GCA_028280105.1 Desulfobacula sp.
AGAAAAGGGATTCGGCAACACCTTGTGCCACGGCACCGGCCATGGTGATGGGTCCGGTAGCGCCGGGCTGAATCGCGGGGCCCATCATCTGGGGCATGAATTTTTCAGCTGCGATTAAAATCCGTTCCGCAGATTCATATGGCATGACCAGGGGTGAAATGGGTTCGGGATAAAGGACCAGGAAGGGTTTTTCCCTGAGATGGTCCATCCCGCCGGCGACTTCGGCGGCCATATCGTAAATCAGTTCAGTTCCGCGGGGAGAATAGGCCAGGAAAACAATGGGTTTGGCAGTGTTGGTAATGGTGGCGTGAAACTCATGGAGATCTGCGGCAATGGCCGGCACATCCTGGACCGATCCCATGGGCATGACCCAGTCAATATTTTCAAGGTGATCGGCAATTTTTGCAGCTCGGGCCAGGTCTTCCACCCGGGTTTCATGGTATTCACCGGTCAGCGCATCCTTTGTGGTGGGACTGGCGGTGGAGGTGCCGTAAAAGCTTTTACGGCCGGAGACATCCATGACCCGGTTCCCATGGCGGTCATAAAGGAACCATCCTTTGGGGGTGGTGTTGAGACAACCCTGGGTGATAAACTCGGGGACCTTGACCGATTCCCCGTCCACGATCGCTCCTGCCGATTTCAACATTTCCCGTACGCCTTTGTGGAGTACCTTGAACCCCACCTTGCTCATAATTTCAAAGGATGTTCGTTTGATTCTCTCAACCTGGTCTTGGGTCAACATCGTGAACCTGGGCGTTGCCTTCAGGGTCATGTTGGTTTGGATCATGGGGCGTTCCTCCTTTAGAAACCGTAAACCTGAGCAGATCCGTCTCCTTATTGATCCCTTGAGGTTTAGGCGCCGGACGGGCGAATTTTAAATATACATACTTTTAATGTTTTAAACATTAAAAGTATGTATATTTATTGTCAAGGGAAAATTTGAAGGATTAAAACGACCGGTTTGCAGATAAATTATAGAATGGAGATTTAAAATACAACCAGGACAGCTCACGAAACGATAACCTCGTTAGGCGTTTTCCTCCAACAATTCCATGAAACGGTAGAGAAGCTGTTCAATCAGTCGGCCCACTTTTTTCTCATCACGCGCCTCAATAGCCGGGATAATTTTTTCCCAGTAAGCGACAGCTTCCCGGGTTTCACCGTCACCGCCGAAACGGTGATATCGTGCATAGTCCTGGAGATTGCTGATAATGGGTGTCAGCACAATCTGGTAGGCTCGGTTGTTAATGATTTTTAGACATCTTAAGCGGAGGTCGTTTTCGATTTTGATTAACCTGAACCAGCCTTTCTGTCCTTTGTTTATACAATCCCTGAGCTTGTCCAGATAGTCCCGGAAACTTTCCATATCCGCTTTTGTCGCCCTTCTGGTAACCAGGCGGAAGAGTCCTGTTTCCACATTCGCCCGGAACTCATAGAGTTCCTTGTGAGAGATGGTCATATAGCGCATCAGAAACTCAATGCTGTTGATCATGTGTTGCGGTGACACTCTTCGAATGAAAAAACCGCCTTTCGCACCTTTGCGGACCTCAAGAATCCCTTTTTGTTCAAGTATGGCAAGGCTTTCCCGGACCGTACCCAGGCTCGCCCCTAATATTTCCTGGAGCGCTCTGATGGAAGGGAGTTTATCCCCGGGCTGATATTCGCCTGTAAAGATGGCATTTTCAATCTGGTTGGTCACACTCTCAACCATACTGATGTTTTTTACCTTTCCCAGCTTTGCCACTATGCGTGTCCTTTGAATGGATCAATGTTAAAAACTTTATTACATTCTAATCCGGGTGTTTTATCTTTTTTTTCAGGCGTCATCAACTTTTTTTTTTAATATCCCGAGCAAGTCTCCCGGTTTTGTCCGGAGGTCTCTCTAAACGGATTCTTATCAAATAGGATTTTATGAAACCGGTTTGGTATCAGTCCGCTGTGTCGGGCGCATCTTTATTACCGGTGCCGGTGATGGGGCCGGCGTCTCTTCGGCGGATGCATCTTTGGTCAGCTTTATGGTGAACCAGAAAGTAGAACCCAAAAAGGGCCGGCTCTCAAGCCTGATATCGCCTCCCATGAGAATATTGTGTCGATACAGTCGGTTTAGATTCGGATATGATCTGAAAATATGTTATAGGGGTTGTCAAAATAACGTTCCGATTCAGCTTTTCATGTTACTGGTTGAACAGCAAATGACGCCGAGACTGTCGGCTCTTCAGGGTAACCGCATTTATATTTTTTGTGGAGAGGTGAACAGAGATATAGAAATCATTAGCGATCTGAAGCAGTTGTAACTTTCTGGAATGATTATAAAA
>JANQML010000180.1 GCA_028280105.1 Desulfobacula sp.
CCCTGGCCACCATACGGTGCCGGATGCAAGGCGACAAGGCGTGACGACTGAGGGTGTATCAGCTATACTCCGCAGGGAGGAACCACCGCAGGCAACGCAGCAGGCGGGACCGTATGGTGGATCAGGGCCGCGGTTATAACATTTGTTAAGACTATAACATTTGTTATAATCCCGGCCGGACCGTCTCTGTCCGGCGTTTATGATCCTGTTGTGCCCGGATTGAAAGGGCAGGTATAGCAATTGTTATAATCCCTATTACACAAAATCTCCGTTCAGAATATATAACTGGCTGCTTTTTTTATAAAATAAATTTTCACGCTACCGGTATGGTTTTTGAATTGTATTAAAGATTATGCTCAATTATCATTGGGGCCACTGTGTTTGCAAAACGTACAAAAAGTTGTGAACACTAAATTTTAAGGAGGATTTACCATGAAAAAAAAATTAATGATCCGGCTGGCTGTATCCCTGTTTTTCTTCTCCTGTTTCTATTTTTCCGGCAATGCCTTTGCCGCCACACAAATTAAACTGGGGGTCGTCACCAAGCCCGGCAGTGCCCAGAACATAGCCGCCGAAAAATTTAAAGAATTAATTGAAGAGCGGTCAAACGGTTCATTCCGGGTTAAAATCTATCATTCCGCCTCCCTGGGAAATGAGACCGAAATCCTCCAGCAGGTTCAGATGAATACCATCCAGATGGCCATTGTTACCGGCGGTCCTTTTGATACCTTTGCCCCCATTACACGGGTGATCAATTACCCGTTTCTGTTTAAGGACAATGCACAGGCTGACAAAATTCTTGACGGCCCTTTGGGCCGGCAGATACTTGATAAGCTTGAATCCTCCGGTTTTAAAGGACTTGCCTTTTCTGAAAACGGATTCAGGAACCTCACCAACAGCAAACATCAGGTCAGAACCCCGGCAGATGTCGAAGGGCTCAAGGTTCGGGTGATGGCTTCCACCATTCACAAAACGATCTGGAGTACGCTGGGTGCCAACCCGACGCCCATGCCCTGGCCCATCTATACCGAACTTGAACAGGGGGTGATCGACGGGCAGGAGAATCCGCTGTGGGTGATGGAAGTCTATAAATTTTATGAAATTCAGGACTATCTGTCTCTCACCCGCCACGTCTACTCCTACCACATTGATGTCGCCTCCCTTAGATGGTGGAAGACCCTGAATCAAACCCATCAGGAGATGATCCAGACCGCCATGCAGGATGCCGCCGTATTCCAGCGGCAGGAAAACCGCGCCAAAGATGCGGACCGGCTGAAATTATTAAAGGAGAAAGGGATGGAAGTGGTGGAAAATCCGGATGTTGAGGCGTTCCGTGCCAAGGTCGCCGATTTGAAGAACATGGATCTCTATCAAGATCCGGAGGTACAGGAGATGCTGCTGAAAATGATGGAAGCGGTCAAATAAATGGCAGTTCCGGGATGACGGATTCTTTTTCAGGGACGGCGGAGGGCATAAATCCCATCGCACTATTTAAAGCGGATACGGTAAAATGGAGACGGTTATGATCAAAAAAATAGGGTTTCAGATCAATCAATGGATTGAATACCTCTTGTTCGGATTGGGTTTTTCCATGACCCTGCTGGTTGCCGCCCAGGTCTTTTTCCGGTATGTCTTGAACCAGTCTTTATTCTGGTCGGAGGAACTGGCAAGGTTTCTGATGGTGTGGCTGACCTTCCTGGGAGCGTCCTGTGCTTACTATCGCCGGGTCAATCCGGGAGTCGATTTTTTGTATTCAAAAATGTCCCCTCTGTTCAGAAAGCTGTCGTCTTTAACCATCCACCTGGTTTCCATGGGATTGTTCTTCGTTATGATTGTATACGGGGCGCAGTTTGCCTATTTTGTGCGGATGCAGATTTCCCCGGCCCTTCAGATACCCAAATGGATCGTTCTGGTCATCATCCCGGTCAGTGGGCTTATTCTGATGTTCCACGCCATTACCTTTCTGATTGAAGAGTTGAAGGGGGGAACCGATGACCACTGAGATATTGATCCTGACCCTTGTCTTTTTATTTGCCATTAACACTCCCATTGCCATTGCCATTGGTGTGGCCTCCGTCACAACCGTTCTGATTCAGGGTGATTTCAGCCTTATGATGGTGGCTCAGCGCATGTATGGAGGGACGGATTCGTTTTACCTCATGGCGGTGCCGCTGTTTATGTTCACCGGAACGATTATGGAGGCCGGCGGGATCAGCCGCCGGATTATCGACTTTGCCAATGCCCTTGTGGGATGGCTTCCCGGCGGGATGGCCGCGGTAACCATTGTTTCCGCCATGTTTTTTGCCGGTATATCCGGATCGGCCGCAGCCGATGCCGCAGCCGTGGGAGCCATCTTGATCCCGGCCATGAAAAAATCCGGTTACGACTCTGACTTCGCCGCAGCGGTTCAGGCATCGGGCGGGTCTATCGGGGTGATTATCCCGCCGTCCATACCCATGATTATATTCGGGTTTTTGACCGGCGCATCCATTGGCCGTCTTTTTGCCGCCGGCATCCTGCCGGGTATTCTGATCGGTCTCTCCCTGATCGGTGTTGCCTCATTGATTTCCTGGAAAAAAGGGTATTCGTCCACCACCACCTTTTCAGTGAAAGAGACCTGGGTTGCCTTTAAACGGGCGCTGCTGGCCCTGGGGGCTCCGATCATCATCCTGGGGGGCATTCTGTTCGGAATCTTCACTGCCACGGAATCTGCCGCCATTGCAGTCGTTTATGCGCTGATAGTGGGTATGTTCGTCTACAAAAAGATCCGGTTCAAAGATCTGCTGCCGTTGTTTATCAGCGGAGCGATCACCTCTTCCATTGTTATGTTTATCATTTCCACTGCATCGGTTTTCAGCTGGATCGCCGCCATTGAAGATATTCCGGCTCAGCTGGCCGGGACACTGCTGGGGATATCGGACAATCCCATTGTGCTGCTGCTGCTGATCAATGTCATCCTGCTGGTTGCCGGTACCTTTATTGAAACCACGGCAGCCCTGATATTGCTGGTGCCCATGATTGTTGCCATGGTTCCGGCCCTGGGGATCGACATGATACAGCTGGGTGTCATTGTCGTGACCAACCTGGCCATCGGCATGCTGACCCCGCCCATGGGCATCTGCCTGATTGTGTCCAGTTCCATATCCAAGGACAGTATCGGTGCCGTCAGCCGCCGAATTATCCCCTTTCTGGGTATATTGGTTGTCGATCTGATGATTATCACCTTTTATTCCCCGATCACCATGTGGATGGCGGATCTGGTGGTGAAATGAAAAAATAAAGGAGTCTTATGAAAATTACGATTATTGGGGCCGGTGCCATGGGAAGCCTTTTTGGATCGCTTCTGGCGGATTCCGGCCAGGACGTGCTCTTGATTGATATCTGGCAGGCGCATATTGATGCCGTCAACGCCCGGGGCGTTTGCATTGAATCCGGTGAAAAAACACGACAGATTGCCGTGAAAGCATCCAGCCATATTCCGGACGGCAAAAATTCCGATCTGGTGATTGTTTTTGTCAAATCCACACAGACCGGCCCGGCTGCCGATGCTGCCCTGTCATGTTTAAACGGCACCGGACATGTCCTCACCCTTCAAAACGGGATGGGCAATGCCGATGTCATATCAGAGGTTGTGCCTCCGGACCGGGTTGTTGCCGGCACCACATCCCACGGCGCGACCCTGCTGGGGCCGGGACGGATCCGTCATGCCGGTGCCGGTCCGACCTTAATCGGCCTGTGGTCGAAAAAAAGCAGTGCCGACCTGGAACCGATCAAACGGGTTTTCTGCGATGCCGGTCTGGATACCACAATAGAGGCGGATATCCATCGGGTGATATGGAAAAAATTGATCATCAATATCGGGATTAATGCCATTACAGCGCTCACCGGAATCAAAAACGGCGGCATTGCCGACCAACCCCCCACCGGTGATCTGGTCCGGGCCGCTGTAAAAGAGGCCTGTGATGTGACTGCGGCACACCATGTGACTCTTGCGGACGACATCATCGATCAGGTATTCTCCGTTGCCCGGGCAACCGGATCCAACCGGTCGTCCATGGGACAGGATGTGGATCATCAGCGTCAGACGGAGATTGACGCCATCAACGGTGCCGTGGTTAAACTGGCAGAGGCAAAAGAGATACCGGTTCCGGTGAACCGGACGTTGACGGCCCTGATCAAGACCCTGGAAAAAAGCTATGGACTGGAAAAAAACTAAGACAAGGAGAAAAATAGGATGAGCAATAAGAAAGTGACCATTCAGGATGTGAAACAGGCCAAAAAAGAGAACCGGAAACTGGTCATGGCCACGGCCTATGATTATCCGTTCGGGTTAATGGCAGATGAAGCCGGTGTGGATATTGTTCTGGTGGGAGACTCTCTCGGGATGGTGGTTATGGGGCTTGACGGTACGGTTGAGGTCACTATGGAGCATATGATTCACCATATCAAGGCCGTGGTCCGGGGGTGTAAAAACCCGCTCATTGTCGGCGATATGCCGTTTATGAGTTACAATACCACCATCCCTGAAGCCATTGCCAATGCCGGCCGCCTCATGAAAGAGGGCGGGTGCGACGTGGTGAAACTGGAGGGGGGAGTGGATTTCGCCCCCACGGTCGCCGCCATCGTAAAAGCGGGAATTCCGGTCCAGGGGCATATCGGGCTGACCCCCCAGACCGCCAGTGCCCTGGGCGGATTCAAGATGCAGGGAAAAGACGCCCGGGCAGCCAAACAGATTATTGATGACGCCAGGGCATTGGAAGAGGCCGGGGCCTTTTCCATGATCCTTGAAGCGGTTCCCGCCCCTTTGGGACAATTGGTGGCAGAGGCGGTTGAGATTCCGGTGATCGGGATCGGGGCCGGCAGTAAAGTTGACGGCCAGGTGCTGGTTACCCATGATATGATCGGGCTGTTTGATAAATTTGTCCCCAAGTTTGTCAAACAGTATACAAAGATCCGCCCCACCATCATTGAGGCCTTGAAGAACTATAAACAGGAGGTTCAGCAGGAGTCCTTTCCCACGGCGGACCACTCCTTCAGCATGCCGGAAAAGACATTGGAAGAGTTGAAAAAGATAATCGGCTGATCCCTTTCCCGTTCCCGGCGGTCTTCACCCATTGCCGGGATCGGGAAGCTATCGGCATCTTCATGACGTTAACCCGGTCGTGACACCTGTTTATCCTACAACCTGACCGGGATACCGTTTTTATCCAGGACCTCTTTTATCTGCAAAGGGGTATATCGTGAAAAGTGAAAAATGTAGGCGGCGGCAAGTGCATCCGCACCGGCGTTTATGGCAGCGATGCCGTGACCGGGCTCTCCCATGCCGCCGTTTATGATAACCGGTATCCGGAGCCTGTTTTTGAACCGCTCCAGCAGATCCAGGTCATATCCCTTCTGTGTCCCCTCATGATCAATTGACGTTAATAAAATTTCCCCGGCGCCCATTGATTCGTATTCTTTTGCCAATGTCAAAGGGTCAATGTCAACAATTCCCTTTTTTCTGTTGTAGGTCACGTATTGATGATTTTCTTTTTTCACATCAATGGAACAGACAATGCACTGGGAGCCAAAAATGCCGGCCGATTCCCTGATAAACGACGGGGTTTCAACTGCCTTTGAGTTAATGGATATTTTATCGGCCCCTGCTGCCAGCACGCGGTAAATGGCGTCGACACTGTCGATTCCGCCGCCTATGGTCAAAGGCATGAAGCATTGGTCCGCCATATCTGATATGATTTCGGTATTGATCTCTTCTCCCGGAAGGCCGGCATCCAGATCCAGTACAATCAGCTCATCAACGTTTCTTGAGTTGTACACCCGGACGGTTGCGGTGGGGTGGCCGATGGTTCGGAAGGAATCAAATCGGATGCTTTTCACAAGCTGCCAATCCTTGAGCAGCACACAGGGGATCAATCGGTGTTTCAACATGGGTCAGTCATTGGTTAAATTCACAAAATTTGACAGAAATTTCAGGCCGAAATCCTGGCTTTTCTCAGGATGGAACTGGCATCCGAAGAGATTCTCCTTCTGTACGGATGCGGCAAACTCAATGCCGTGATCTGCGGTACTTGTCACATACCTCCCATCTGATTTGAAATAATAGGAGTGGACAAAATAAAAGTCTGTCTGATCAGGAATATGTTTAAAAAGCGGACTTGGGTTTGTCATCGTAATGTTATTCCAGCCGACATGGGGAATCTTCACGGTTTCTCCATCCAGCCTGTTCACCGTTCCCCTGATCCAGTTGAGGCCCGGTGTCTCTTCCATTTCATAGCTCTTTTCTCCAAACAGCTGCATTCCCAAACAGATCCCGAGGATTTTTTTCTTCTTCTCTAAGACCAGTGCATTGAGTGGGCCGATCAGATCCAGTCTTTTCAGATTGGCCATCCCCTCACCAAAGGCCCCGACACCCGGAAGTACAATTTTTCCGGCGGATTCAATCGCCTGCCGCTCCTCTGTGACCATGACGCGGGCGCCTATTTTTATAAAGGCTTTTTCCAGTGAGCGCAGATTGCCCATGCCGTAATTGATGATTGCAATTGAACTATTTGACAAGATAGGCCTCTTTTCGCACGAGAGAGCCGTCAATATCCGTCAGAAAAGAGCCGCTCTTATCCCGTTTAAATATTTTTTTGCTGGTGAAAGCACTTGAAATTTCCAGAAATTCCTGCCGGGAAAATCCGGTATAGTCCAAATACTTTTTTATCGCCTTTTTAGGCGGAATGCCGTCATACTTATTGACCAGCCTCACCCCTTGCTCTCTGCTGATATAGCCCAGCCGTATATCCAGGCAGGCATTATCCGTGGCCCTGCCGAATCCGAATTTCAGATATTTGAAATAGTCATGGACATGATTGCTGTAGCAATCCAGGTTCTCAAAATTTTCATAGGTGGTTTCCACGGGACGGAGTGTCGTCTGGAAACCGTGGGCACGGGACCTGTCCAAAACCTTTCTCAGATCCCATTTAAAATAATACCCCAGAAAGAGCCCTGTCACCCCGACCCTGTCAATATCCTCCTGATCCGGATAAAAGTATAGGCACAGATCTCTTGGCGTTAAGCCTTCCACCCCCACCATATCGGAGATTCGGTTGCCGAGCAGACCGCCGAATTCTTCCAGCCACTGCCTGTCCAGGGTGCACCTGGTTTTACTGGCCGCAGGCCCGCCATACTCTATTTGCGGACTTTCCCCCCACAGAATCAGCGGAATCCGAAATTTTACGGCAAAATGAGGCACCACCGTAAAGATGCCCAGATGGTTCTGCCACTCAGGATCTCCCACCCGTTGGACGGCCTCCCGGGCCAGTTTTTTATACACGACCGGATTTCTTTTGACATGAATCAGGTCGACCCCCAGTTGATTGAGATTCTCCAGGTTTTTTTTCCCGACCGTTGTGGGAATCGTCGGCTCAAAACAGATACACAAGGGGTTTAACCCCAGTTCAAGCACTTTAAGCACGATATAGGTTGAATCTTTTCCCCCGCTCACCCCGATGACGCAGTCATAGTCCGGGTTTTTTTTGTGGGACTCGACAATACGTAAAAACTCGGACTCTCTCTCGGCCCAGTCGATCCTGTCATTTTTCGCTTCCTGGGACCGGCAGGCATCACAAACCCCTTTATCGTCAAAGTGGAGGTCCGGTTTGGTGTCCGGCATCACGCATCGGGTACAAAATTTCATCCTGTCTCTCCGATAACCGCTTGTAATTTGTATCCCCACAACAGGCGGTGTATCTCATTATGGTCTATCAATCCGGGGATATGGGTTTTATTGTCAGACGCGCCCATATACGGGTCATCATAATTCAGATAGTTGTTCAGAACCCCGATCTCCGATATCACCGTTTGCATTTCTAACACGCTCAGGCCGCATCTGTTTACCAGTCTTTTAAAAGTGTCGACGCCGTACAGGTTGACGTGTTCCAAGCCGTCGAACATATTGCATTTATCCTGCAATACCCTTGCCGCCAGAGCATCGGAGCTGGGAATCTGCATGAAGATAACCCCGTTGTCACCGAGCATATGCTTCATGGCGGTCAGATACCCGCCCCCGTCTTTAATATGCTCGAACACGTCCCACAGGGCAATGGCATTAAATTTCACATCAAACCTGATCTTCTCCAGTGGCTCGTCATACACGGCGTGTCCCTTTTTTTGGGCGATATCGAATTCACGGCGATTTAATTCAATGCCATAGGTCTGCCAGCCCCTTTTTCGGGCCAGATCCAGAAAGAGGCCTGAAGAGCACCCGACATCGAGGATATGTCCAGGCCGGCGGCCCGCTTCGATACTGTCCAGTCCCTTGTTGTACAATCTCCGGTAAAATGAAATATCATCCGTCACCACCTGGGCCTGAACAGAATGATTCTTCACATAATAGTCGGTCAGCGCCGTGTCCGTAAAAACAGGATTGAGATATACCATGGAACAATTCAAACATTTGACATAGGTGCCGCCTTCCTTGTCAAACAGCTTCAAATAGTTGTCTTCGCTGCACACCGGACATTCCCGGTACTCGACAAACGCCTCTTTAAACCGCCCGGTTGACGGATCCATATACCTTTTGTGATTGGAGATGCTGGCATTCCAGAGTTTCATTCTTTTCTCATGCAGCGCTTTGACCGTCTGGTTCATAGTTTTACCCCGATGGATGACGTATTTTACCCAATTGTTCAAACGGTGTCAGTCTATCACACACAAGGACCTGACCTGCCTGATTTTGGGGGTTGCAAAAAATTTGGCCGCTTTTGTATCTTCGTCAAACAGATAAAATCCGGCCGCCATTCCGATGTTTTTCCGAAGGCCTTTCAGCCGGTCAAAATACCGTGTCTCACTCTGCCCCACATAATAGTAGGACCCGTCAAAGGCAAGTCCCCGGATAAACCCGAAAAACTCACCCGTTACATTTTTATCTGTTTTGTAAAAATATCCGCGCATGCTGTCAAGCACACAGATGTCATCGTCGAAAAAACAGACGGAATGAGGCAGCCAGAGGTCATGCATCAGTACATACCGCTCTTCGGGACGATCAATGGATATTTGGATGACCCCGCCGTCATAGACCCCTTCCCGGGAGGCACCGGTTTGTGAGAACATGGATGCATATAAAAAATCACCCTTTACAAATAAATCGTTTATCCAGTGTCCGGGTTTTTTGGCTGCCACCATTTTTTCACTGAACCGGATGTCAAATTTGTACTTTTTGGTCTCTGCATCAAAGGCTGAAATAATGTCTCTTCCCGTCCTAGCCAGAAAGAGCAGGTTCCGCTCCGGGCAAAAGGCGACACCGTGGGGTTTGTCTCCATTCTGAACCCCAAAGGCGTCTATCAGTTCATAATCCTTTGAAATCTCACAGATCCCTCTGATTTCATCGGCAATATAGTATCGATCCGGGGTTTCCACAATCTGATGAAATGTGCCGTCCAATACCTTGATGCACTCATGGGACCGGATGTTGTAAGTATAGAGCCCGCCTGCCACATCATTATTCTGATCCAGCCGGGAGTATATTTTATGGTCGGGAGAACTCAGAAGTAGGGTCACGTCATGGGTGTTTATCTCTGTAATAACCCTGAGATTATTTAATGCCGGGGCAATACAAAAATCATCGCCGGGTGTTAGCCCGTACTCTATCAGCTGAGGATAGATGGATTCATATGCGCTGCTTGAAATAATGACATAGCGGCTGCGGGCGTTATCCCTGAGTATCTCCGGGGACCTGATCCGGGCACCCATATACTCGGTGCCCTGCCATGTTTTGCTGTTATCGACAAAGTAGAACGACTTGATAAGGGTATGCCGCAATGTCTTGCCGGTCCAATCGTCTGAAACGCCGAAAAAGACGACCTCTTTTCCTTTAATTGCCCTATTGACACCCTGCCAGTTCGTCCACGCCCTCTCATCAATCTTAACGGCCATTTTCTCTCCCTGTATTCCTGATGGTAAAACGTTTTAAATTACCTTCGTTTATTCAGGTCCGGTCATTTCGGCAACCCGGCAGTTACTCTGCCCCGGGTATTGCAGAAAAAGGTGGAATCGGATAAAGATAAAAGTTGAGGAGGCCCCTGACCAAAGGTTCAATCAGGGTGTCGGATCAAAAAGCCCAATTCAACAGAGCCCCGTCAAACGGCGTTCAGTAAAACACAAATTGATGTTAAATGCCATACAATTTAAAAAGGCAATCTTGAAAAGAGGCAGCCTATATCACTTTTTTAAACCAACAGGATTTAATTCAGGACAATCTCATTGGTCGGATTAAACAGGGCATTGGCAACCGCTGAAAGGCTTGAACTGCTTAAAATCTTTAGTTGTTTGTTGTACCGGTTACAAATCTTTTTAACCGCCAGGCAGGCATTGTGGCTGTTGCAGTTCACCGGGCAGATGACAACATCGGAGCGCTTCACCCGGGCCTCAAGATTGGCTGATGTGTTTTTTAAATACCCGTCATGATAATCAAATTCTCCCCCGGCCTTTTCAACGATCTCTTTGTAATACGATTTCATCTTGGTTAAACCGCCGATCATAAATACCCGTTTGGCGCAAAGCTGGTATTGCGTACAATTTTCACTCGAACAATCGTTGTGAGAACATCCCGGCGGACAGTTTTCCAGATCCGGAACTTCAGGAAGGGTAAATGAAGAAAACGTACCAATCAGTTCCTGCAATTCGTCATTTAATACGCTGTTTTCATTTTTTGCAGAGAACAATTCGTTTTGAAGCCGTTGTATTTTCTTTTGATGGATCTGTGCCTGTTCTTTGTATGACCGGGCGGTCTTTTCAAGCTCACAGACCTGATCCTCCAGATGCGTTACAACGGGTTCAGCATTCTGTCCGGTCAATGGGCTTTTTTCCGCTTTTGCCAACCGGTTCTTTAACTGCCGGTTTTCCAGTTCCAGTTCTTTGAGTCGCCTGATTTCGGTCTTTCTGATTTTGCCCAGGGATTTAAACTCATCGGATTTCCGGACAAGGGTTTTCTTTTCCCGCTTCAAAAGGCTTTGGGTCTTTACAAGCTGATCCTGGATACTGAATACCTTTGTCATGTTTGCATGGGCCAGCATATGGACTTCTCCGTAAATATCATGGAGGAGTTCGTCTCCCGTTCCTTCACGGGAGACAATGGCAAACATCATCGGCCCGACATTTCCGGTGGATTTGTATTCATTCCACTTTTTCCGGATCTCCGTCTCGGAAAGACCGTCAATCTCCTTCATACACTTCCGGGCCTGGTTGTGCAGATAATTATTTGTTTTTACCGATACCGTGTTTTCGTCGTCCAGCATTGACATCAGCTTTTGATGATATTCATAGGATTTCATCTTCTTGGTATTGTAGCCGCATTTTTTCAGGATCGCCTGATGTTTTTCAACCGACAGTATCGCACCGACAATAGGGCACCGGAAATGGGATTCAATTTCCCAGATATTTAAAAACTTAGATGAGGAACCGGTCGTTTTTCTTCCCTCCAGTACCTTCATATCTTTCAGATTGTTGTAAAATACCGTTTCCTGATTGTTTTTTAATAAAGACATCCCTGAGTCCATTTCTCCCCCTGCTTAGGCGTTTTATTTAGTTTGATGGAACTAACTTAATTAAGGGCGAATTATAGAGAGAGTAAAGTATGATGTCAACAAAAAAGTTAGGACGAGCTAATTCTTTGGAGTGATTTTTTTAAAAAATACGCAGAAAAGTTCAGGTCCTACTTGGACGCGTTTTCAATAAAGGTTTTGAATTTTGAAAATGTCTTCTGATCCATGGCATGTTCCATCTGGCATGCCGTTTTTTCAGCCGTCTCTTCATCCAGTTTCAAAATGTCGAGAAAAAAGGTTTTAAAAAAAAGATGCCGTTTTTCGATCTCTTTGGCAATCTTTTTACCTTCGGGTGTTAAGGTAACAAAGCCGTAAGGTTCATAATTAATAAGTCCGTTCTTTTCCAGTTTTTTTAACATGCCGGTTACGGACCCCCTTTTAATATCGAGTCTTTCGGCAATATCTTTGGAACGGGCCACGGTTTTATTTTCCTGGAGTTCCAAAATGACTTCCAGGTAATCTTCAAGGCTTTCGCTCAAATTTAAACTTTTTGGCATAGGTGATCTCCATAGTAAGTTAATATGGTATCTCTATAATTTAAATTCACGGAAGTCAAACACATACTTTTTAAAGGCTTTTATAAGATGCAGTTTTAAATAATGATGTTTCGCAGGAAGAATACAAATAATTCTTGACAAGAGAGAGCTGCGCTTCTATTGTTAGCCAAAACTAAACATAACGTCTTTGTATAACAAAAAGATTTTTTAAAAATTCCCAATCAAACGGAGGAAACGATGAGCACGGCGTTAATTATTTATGGGTCCAGTACCGGTAATACGGAATCTGTGGCAGAAACGATAGAAGAGTATCTCTCCGGTCACGACTATGAAGTGACGGTGAAAAATGTGGCTGACGTCACAATAAAGGCATTGGAAGATCCATATGATCTTTACCTGTTGGGTTGCTCAACCTGGGGTGAGGAGGAAATAGAGCTGCAGGAGGATTTTGAATATTTTTATGAGGATATGAACGGCAGTCTGAATCTGGCTGATAAAAAAATGGCTGTTTTCGGATGCGGAGATTCGTCCTACCTCTATTTTTGCGGTGCCGTGGATGTGATTGAAGAACGGGCCGAAAACCTGGGGGTGCAGATCCTTTGCAAGTCGCTGAAAATTGACGGGGACCCTGAGGATGAAGAGATTAACGAATGGACCCAGGAAGTGATCAATGCCGCAGAAAAAAAATAAGCAGACCAAGGATAGAAGAGACAGGGGTGATCAATCGGCGATGACGCCGCAGTGCCTGCGGTATTCGCTCAAATTGATCGGCAACTTGAGCCGGACCGGTATGGAAGCCGGAAACACGGGGGATTTTGAAAAAGCGTTTTTAAATATGGAAGATGCCTTTTCCCTGGCAAAGGATCTGAACAGAAAATGTCTGGAAGCCAAGCTGTTAAATAATTTTGGCTTGCTTTATACCATGTCCGGGTCCTGGGATCAGGCACTGCTGATGTATGAGCAGTCAATGGATGTAGTGACAGGGTATTTCGGAACCGATAATATCTTATACAAAACCTTGCAAAAAAACATCGGGTATATTTTGAATCTGGATGTGTCAACCGGCGGTCATCCGGAACCAGCCGGATAATCTACTGAAAATGGAAATAACCCGCTGCTTAACCTTGTTAAGCAGCGGGTTTTAACGTTTCTGATAAAGCCTGTGAAACAACCGTTTGGCTGTTAGACGCGCCGTTTGGAGGCTTTAATGGGGTTCAGGGTTTTACCCTGGGGTTTTCCGCTTTCTGTTTTGATCAAATGCTTATGGGCATTGAACAGTTGATGGGGATTCAGACCAAGATCCTCCAATTGCCGGTTGATATCTTCTCTGGCGACACCATACCGGTTCACATCGGCCACCATACGGTCCACCCGGTCCGGTGTGGTCAGGTAAAGCCCTTTCCTGTCTATGGCGATGAGTTGGGTCATTCCGCCGTTATCTATTTCCTGGATGATCATATCTGCCGTTGTCCCGTATCGGTTATCCATATGTAAGATTCCTTTCTAAATATATTATAGTTAACTCCAAAAGAAACATAAGTGAACATAAGAAAACTAAGTTTGATTAGCATAATATTTTTCAGGCTTCAATCTTTTTTATTTCCTGACGGTTTTTTCTTATCCATCAGGATAACTGGAAAGACGCCTTTTGGCACCGGGGAATTCGGGGTGTATTCGTCCTGTTACCGATGGTATTGTTGTCAGGGTGACTGCTTTCCATGTCTTTGTGTAGGTGCTAAAGTTTGTTTGAGCTAATAAAATTATTGACAGAATATATTATTCGGGGTAATCAATTTAACGCGTCTAAATAATTCAACAGAGGAAAATAAATGGAATCATCAAAGATAGCAACGGCATTGGAATCGTTGTTCTCAATCGGCCAGCCGGTTTTTTTATGGGGGCCGCCCGGGGTTGGCAAAAGCCAGGTTGTCAAACAGACGGCAGGCGCCCTTGGACTTGATTTAATCGATATAAGGGCGCTGCTCCTGGATCCCGTGGATTTGAGAGGGCTGCCCCGGATCAGCGCGGAAGGGCTTTCCGAGTGGTGTGCCCCGTCATTTCTTCCCAAACAGGGAGAGGGGGTGCTTTTTCTGGACGAGTTGAACGCGGCACTGCCATTGGTTCAGGCATCCTGCTACCAACTGGTCCTGGACCGGCGGCTGGGTGAATATGAACTCCCCCCGGGATGGTCGATCGTTGCCGCCGGGAACCGGGAACAGGACCGGGCCGTCTCCCACAGAATGCCGTCCGCACTTGCCAATCGTTTTGTACATCTTGAATTTACCGTTGATCCGGATCAGTGGCTGGACTGGGCGGTTGAAAACCGTCTGGCCCCTGAAGTGATCGCCTTTATCCGGTTCAGACCCGGTCTTCTCCATCAATTCGATCCGGAACGGGATACCCGGGCATTTCCCTCTCCGCGGTCCTGGGAGTTTGTTTCCCGTCTGGTATCATCCGGCCCGGCAAAAGATCTGTTGAACCCTCTGGTGGGCGGTGCTGTCGGTGCTGCCGCCAGTGCCGAATTCTGCGGGTTTATGGCCCTTTGGGAAGCGTTGCCCCGGGTGGCCGATATTCTTGAAGACCCCATGGGAATATCCATTCCTGATAATCCGGCCGTTCTTTTTGCCCTGTGTGAGATGATGGGGCGGGCATTGGACAATGATAATGCCGAAACCGTTTTGGCCTGGGCCTCCCGTCTCCCGGCTGAATTTTCGGTTCTGCTGATGCGGGAAGCCGTGCGAAGAGATACCGGTGTGGTCAACTCCCGGGCGTTTGCGCAATGGGCATCGGACCATTCCGATGTGCTGGTCTGATTAATGATGTCCGCTGACAAGCCTGGCAGCCCGGATCAACCTTTAGAGACCGGGCCGGTTACAGATCGGGATCAGAAAGATGACCCGGGCAGAAAAAAACTTCTAAAAGCCAGAACAACAATGGTTCTGGAACATCCTTTCTTTGCTTCCCTGGCGCTGCGTCTGGATCTGAAAGCGGATTTTGACTGCCATACCGCCTATACCGACGGCCGGGTGTTCGGCTATAATCCGAATTATATAAAAATTTTATCGGATGAAAAACTGGTGGGTCTGGCTGCCCATACGGTGATGCATTTGGCCTGCGGTCATCACAAACGGCTGACCGGCAGGGACCCTGAAGTCTGGAACCGGGCATGCGATTATGTGATCAATCCCATTTTGCTGGATGCCGGGCTGGTTCTGCCGGATGGGTTTTTATGGGATGCCGTATATGCCGGGAAGTCGGCCGATGAGGTCTATACCGCACTTAAAGCCGGTGAAACAGGTGATTCCCGTGAAGATGAGGAAGAACAACCGGATCAGCCCGGTCTGAGGAAAGATGAAAATCAGGAAGAAAACCAGGAGAAAAAAGAGGACGAATCCCGGATGGAGAACGGTCAAATCAAGGCCCGGGATGAAGATCCCGGATCATCGGGCGGGTCTGATCCCGGTTTATCCGGCGAAGTCCGGGCCGCAGAACCGGACCATGCACCCGGCGGAGACGACCGGGATGAAACAGACTGGGAACAGGCTTTGGTCCAGGCCGCGGCCAATGCCAGGGCCATGGGAAAACTGCCCAGGGGACTGGATCTGTTTGTTGAAGAGCGGCTCAACCCAAAGCTCCCGTGGGGGGAACTCATGGCCGGTTTTGTTCAGCAGTCTGCCCGGCATGATTATACATGGACCCGGCCCAACCGGCGGTTCATCCACCAGGACCTTTATTTTCCGGCCCTGGTTTCGGACGAGTTGATGGAAATCGCCGTGGCAGTGGATACCTCAGGCAGTATCCGCCCCAATGAGCTGGATGCCTTTGGTGCAGAACTCTCCGCCGTTCTTGAAATGAATCCGTCAACCCTGCACCTGATCTATTCTGATATGGCGGTTAACAGATATCAGGTGCTCTCCCCCTGGGATCTTCCTGTCACATTCTCTCCCAAAGGGGGTGGGGGCACCGACTTTAGAGCTGTTTTTGATTTTATGGCTAAAGAAAATATCCGTCCCGGCTGCCTTATTTTTCTGTCGGATATGGAATGCCGGTTTTTTCCTGCAACGACTCCCGAATTTCCCGTGCTCTGGGTAAAGGTGGGGCAGGGGGGTGTTTCGCCACCCTTCGGCAGGGAGATCGCGCTGACCGTTAATTGAATTTGATAGGAAATTATAGGAGAATCATTCATGCGTATAAAATGGCAGATTAAGAAAAAACGGGGAAATTTCAGACCTAGCCTGAACTATACCATTACCCTGGAATCTTTTGAAAAGAACCTGGCCATCCACTCGGTGGGTGTTGAGACACAGATACCTGAACTGCCGTCTGCCCATAAAAGCTATTGTCTGCCCGGAGAAAACGAGCGTCACCCGCTTTGGTCACCCAAGCGTTTTCACTGGATACAGGTCCCCTATTTTAAAACCGGCCGGGTGAGCGAGTTTATTCGTCTGCCTTTCAGGGAATCCCGGGACTATCCTGAAGTGGAAGAATCGTTCAGGGAATTGAGACGAATCTATGAGGAAAAGGTCTGCGAGGCCTACGGACAATCCCCCTTTGAGCAGAATGGGAGTCTGGACATCACCCCGGCCACCCAAAAGCAGGTGGCGGCCCGGGTAACGGCGGACCGTCTGATGGGATTGTTCGGAATGGCGCACGGCAAAGAGATGTCCGATAAAACACCAGGTGCTGAAAACGGTTTTTTCCCCGGTGTCGGGTAAAAGACGGCATCATATCTCCGCCTGCCTGAGGGGGGAATTGTAAACGGATAATAGATATCAATTTTTTCATTGGAGTGCATTGTATGGAAAAAGAAATATATTGGAGCCGGTTTGCGGCGGATTTTGAAGAACGGAATACCTATGTGGTCGGTTCCGGGGATATGGATCGTGTCAATCAAGCGGTGGCAAGTCAAAAAAATCTTGGAGACGTGCTGGAGTTCGGGTGCGGCAACGGTACGTATTCCAAGCTAATGGCCCCCCAGGCCGATCATATCCGGGCAACGGATTTTTCAGATGAAATGGTGACTGAGACCCGAAAGCGCTTGAAAAATTTAGAAAACGTGACCGTTGAAAAACAGAATTGTTTTGAAACCACCTATGAGGAGAATCAATTCGATACCGTGGTGATGATCAATCTGCTCCATATCATACCCAACACCCGGCTGGCGCTTAAAGAGGCCAAAAGGGTGCTGAAACCGGGCGGCCGTATGATTATTCTCAGTTTTACAACCAAAGGCATGGGTTTTTGGGACAAACTTTTCATGCTCTACCGATATCTTAAAACCTATGGCAAACCGCCTGAATCGGCACAGCACCTCTCCCCGAAATCTGTGCGGGATCTCTTATTGAGAACCGGTTTTACAGTGGACCAGGTCTCTTTGCTCGGGACCCGGTCAAAAGCGGTTTGGGCGCTGGGTAAGGCTTCAGATTAAAAATGAAGAACTGACATATACGAGGCGTATCCGGTAAACCGCCGATAAGCCTCATTTGGGGGATGTAAACCTCACATCCGGGGTCTTCGGATATGGTCTTTCGGTGCTTATTTCGGCCATGGATGGGCACCGCCGCCCCGGTCCGGGCTGTTCCGGTCCGGGGTTGCTTTTCAGATATCTCTTTTCTACTCTTGTCATCATCATTGATGTGAAGCAGGCTCTTTTGTCCCGAAAACATGTCCGCAAATCGAGGGGAATGCGCAGAATGTCTGACGGTTTCATGGAGGGATTGAAAGCCAACTCACCCACCCCATCTGATCCTGATTATCGCTTTACACAATTTTCTCTTCCTGCTATGTCTTTGGTCATATAAACGATTGATGCGGACCCGGAAGCAGGCATGCCAACCGTTTATGCGTCTTAAATCCACAGGTAAAGGTAATCGTTGCAATCATTATGGATCGAAATCTTGAACATCTGTTACAGCCGACATTGTCAACCAAAGACCAAAGGGTGCCTATATTTTCAGTTCGTGCCTGTTTTTTTACCGCCTTTTTCGGCGGACCGCTTTCCATTACTCTGCTCTCTGCATTGAATTCGAGAAAGCTGAAAAGACTGAAAACGGATGTGAAATTTTACCTTATCGGCATTTCGGCTTTTTTGGTTTATCTGTTTCTTATCCTTGATATTCCCGAAGGGGCGAATATAAGCGAATGGATGTCGTCCCAACGGCGTGAGAATATGTTTTACCGGTATGGAAGCCGGGGATTGGGGTTAATCTTTTGGGCACTCTGCTATTATCTTCATAAACCGTATTATGTTACCATGTCTCTTTTTGACATGAAACCGCCCAATCCCTGGATTACGGCGGTTCTCTGTATTGTGATCGGTGGTTTTTTTCAAATCTTGACGGCCATACTCGTCATTTTTATCAGGGGTGTTATTTGATCAGGGGAGCCATGTGATGGATGAAGACAGACATATCAGTGATGTTAAAAAACTCTACTATCTCATAGAACGAAACCGCTATGAAACGGCTGAAAACATACTTGGCACCGCATTGACAAAAGATCCGGATAACGTTGATCTGCAATATATCTCAGCTATTATTGACAAAGAAACGGACCGTTTATATGAAGCTGAAAAAACATTAAAACATATTCTTTCTAAAAAACCGGATCACGTTGAAGCAAAATACTTGCTTGCACAGGTATATATTGACAGGAATGAATTTCCCGGGGCCGAACGTTTGTTAATCGATTTAATCAGGACCTATCCGCGGGAACCTCAGTACTTTGCAAGCTATGCCCATGTCATGATGCAGACGATTAACCTTGAAAAAGCGGAAAAACTGGCTGCTGAGGCTCTCAGGCTGGATCCGGGGCATCCCGGCGCACTTACGGCATCAATTTTATGTTCATTGAGTAAGGGGAAGAGGTTAAAGGCAAACGATCAGTTTTCAGATTTGATTAAAAACTATCCAAACGCGGCTTTCAGTGCACACTCGCTTTATATCATTCTTGTTGAAAATAAGAAGTACCGGGCTGCCATGAGAATCGCGCAGGAATTGTTAAAAGATCATCCTGATAATCCGGATTATTTGGAAATGGTAAAAAGTCTCCGTTTGGTCACGCATCCGGCCATGTTGCCCTTATACCCATTGCAGCGCTGGGGGTGGCAGGCATCGGCAGTCATGTGGGTGCTCTTTATTATCGCCGGCAGAATGGCTTCAAAATACCTGCCGGATGCCCAGGCAATCGTTATCATATACTCTTTTTTAGGATTTGTTGCGTACAGCTGGATTGCCCCTTTCGTTTTAAAACGGTTTTTGAAATAAGAGGAAGACAGTGGATATTGAACAACTTGAGAAAAAAATCATAGAAGAACCGTTCAGTCCAAAGCTGCGCTTGATATATGCAGAGCGGCTTTTAGAAAACGGCAGATTTGAGGAAGGCAAAAGGCAATTCGAGCTGCTTATTTCACAAAATGAAAAAGAGGCGGCAATCTATTCGGGTGCAGCACAGTGTGCGTTTCATTTAAAACAATACAATGACGCCGTGAATTATTATAACATATCAAAATCCTTTGACAATTTTAAGATGATCAAAGAGCTGGAAGATTTGATGTCGGGTGCAAGGCCGGTAACGGGCCCTGATCTGAAAGTCATTGAAAATGATAAAAGTGGTGCTGATATCATCCATTTCCATGGCAAAAAGGACCGCGGCGGAATCGCCTTTGATGAAATTGTCGGAATGCGGGCCCTAAAAAAAACGTTGCGCCTGCATATTGTTGAACCTTTTTTAAGGCCTGGAATTTTTGAGAAATTTAAAAAAAGAGCCGGCGGCGGCATCTTGCTCTACGGCCCCCCGGGCTGCGGAAAAACCATGATAGCAAGGGCCATTGCAACAGAGTGCAATGCCTATTACCTCTCTGTCGGCATCAGTGATGTGCTGAATATGTGGATCGGCGAAAGTGAACGAAACCTGTCGGACCTGTTTGATAAAGCCCGGTCTGAAAAACCGGCGGTATTGTTTTTTGATGAGCTGGATGCGCTGGCATATTCCAGGTCCAAAGCCAGGTCTGAGCACAGCCGAACGGTTGTAAACGAGTTTTTATCCCAGCTGGATGGGGTTGACAATCAGAACGATAAGGTTTTAATTCTTGCTGCAACCAATATGCCGTGGGATGTCGATCCTGCGATGAAGAGACCGGGCAGGTTTTCCAGGCAGGTCTTTGTTCAACCCCCGGACGAAGAGGCAAGAACCCGGATGTTTAAAAAAAAGATGGAAGGGGTGCCGGCCTCGTCACTGAACTTCAAAACACTTGCAAGAATAACAAACTTTTTTTCCGGGGCTGATATTGACGGGGTCATTGACATGGCAAAAGAATATACATTGGCTGATATCATTGAATCCGGTATGGATAGAGAGGTTTCTCAAGAAGATATGGAAACAGCCGTTTCCCAGGTAAGTCCGACAACAGTTGACTGGCTGAAAACAGCCGGGAACCTGGTAAAATATGCCGGTGCAGATGCGTCTTACAAAGAAGTGGAAAGATATCTGAAAAAATCAAAATTGATTTAGGTCATCACCGGTTCAATGAACAAACATATCATTTAAATAAAAGTGCACCGAAAGGACCTGTGATTTTCGTGTTAACCTCAACGTTGAGGTTAAGATAAGATAAGAGATGCTTTAACGGTTTAACTTAGATGAACGAATTTTATAAGGCGAGCATTAATCGTGTTGTTGATTATATTCAGGCCAACCTTGGCGAAGATCTTTCTCTGAAAAGGCTTTCAGAGATCGCGTGTTATTCAAAATTTCATCTTAACCGCATTTTCAGTGCCTATATGGGGGAATCCGTCTATCAGTATATCAAGCGGGTAAGACTGGAAAAATCTGCCGAACTGCTGTCGGCAAATTCAAACATCTCTATTACGGATGTCGCACTGATGTTTGGTTTTGAAAATTCTTCCTCGTTTGCAAAAAGTTTTAAAAATCATTTTAAAATGACCGCGACAGAATGGCGGAATAAATCAAATGGCTTTTTTGTTAAGGAATCAAAATCGTTACAAAATAAACAGGATACATTTTCCATCAACCGGAGTTCCCCGGTTTGGACCTATCGTTTAAAAAACGCCATTCGACAGGTTGCCATTGAAGTGATCCCTTCTCTGAGGTTCGCCTATATTCGCAATATCGGCCCCTACCAGGGCGGTGAAGTCCTGTTCGGGGAAGTGTACAGCCGGCTCATTCGGTGGGCCGCTGCCCGTGAAGTGATTAATGACAGCACGATGGTATGGCATATATACCATGACAACCCCAAAATCACGGAAGATAAAAAACTGAGGGTCATGGTGGCAGTTCCGGTAATGGATTCTGTCAATCCGTCAGGACCTGTGGGGACAGCAAAAATTTTTGGGGGAAAATGCGGCGTCTGCCGCTTTCTGCTGAAACGGGGTGAGTTTGCCGACGCCTGGAGCTGGATGCTTTCCGAATGGCTTGTCAACAGCGGGTACGAATGGGACAACCGGGAATCATTCGAGAGGTTTTACGGGCAAAGAATTATCAATGGAGATCAATTTTTTGATGTGGACATCTGCATACCTGTTAAAGCGATTTGACCATCCTTCGTGTTAAACCCTTTATTTAAACTGCAAAGCGGATAAAATCGCACGTTTGGACAATTAAAAAGCACGAAGTGAAAAGATTTCCATGGTCTTAAAAGTCTATTTTACTTTTTGTTAACCAACGATTTAATATGGCAAGTTCGGGTCCTGAAACGAGTATTGTCAAACCGCATGTGATGGAGGAAAGATTGATGAATGCCGGAATAGTCAAAGAGAGTCTGAGGAATTTTTCAGAAGTCGTATCGTTTAATTATCCCGCTGTGGGCTGGTATTTTTCTTCGGAAGAGATAGAAAATTCGTTTGTCTTTAAAAACGATAAATGGGTCTGCATGTTCATGTATATCAAGATGGCGATGAATAAAGGAAAAAAAATCCGTTACTCGGGAGACAGTGACGGTGCCTGCACCGGTCCTGCCGAATTTTTCGGCTTTAATGAGCTTGAAGATGACGGCGGCGTATTTATCGCGGAAACGGAACGGTTTAAAAAAGATCTTGAAATCTCAAAAGCATATACCAAAGAGTCGGCAGCACAGATTCATCCGCCGAAAGAGAAATACCTCTACATGGAAAAACTTGAAAATATCGACGATAGCAGGGAGATCGAGGTGGTGAATATCTACCCGGAAAATCTAACCAACCTGACAAAGCTTGTCGGCCTGTCAGGCTATGACAGGGTTGCCAATATGGATAATGTATTGACCCCTTTTGCTTCGGGCTGCCAGGCGGTCTTCTCCATACCCTATCATGAAAAATTTCAGGAGAATCCCAAGAGTATTATCGGGCTGAGTGACCAGTTGGTCAGAAATTTTATTCCTGAAGATATGGTCTCGTTTTCAGTGCCGTCAAACCGATTTGTAGAAATGGCGGACAATATTGAAGGGAGTTTTCTTGACAAAAATTTTAAAAATCCGACAGGTTTCTGATTGCCGGTTATGGAAAATACGGACAATTATTATTTCCAGTCCCGTTCGTTTCTGGCAATAGTGGCCAAGAAGAGGTGGAAATGGATATTATCGAGAAGGTAAAAACAGAGGGGCTGGTAATGGACGGTGGAATGGGCTCCATGCTCATTGCCCGGGGATTAGCGGGCAGGGAGGCGGCAGAGGCCTGGAACCTGACCCGTCCTGATGAGATCGGAGCCGTGCATCAGGCCTATTTTGATGCCGGGGCAGATGTGGCAACGGTGAATACTTTTGGGGCGTCGGCCATGAAACTCAAGCAGATGGGCGTGACCCAAAGCATGGAAGCGGTCAACCGGGCAGCGGTCCGCATCGCCAGAGAGGTCTGCGGACCAGAACAGTATGTGGCCGGGGATATCGGGGCCCTGGGAGAGATGCTTGCACCCATGGGGTCTGTCACTTTTGACCAGGCTGTTGACGGGTTTTCCGAACAGGCCGCTTTTCTGGAAGAAGAAGGGGTGGATTTCTTTATGATCGAAACCATCTTTGATCTGAACCTGGCCCTGGCAGCCGTCAAGGCGGTGAGATCCGTTTCTGAGAAACCCGTATTCTGCACCCTTACGTTTAAGGAGACACCCAAAGGCTTTTTCACGATTATGGGAAATGCGCCGGAAAAGAGCATGAACACCCTTGTTGATGCCGGGGCCTCGGCCGTGGGTGCCAATTGCTCCATGGGGTCGGATACCATGGTTGAACTGGCCGGCCGGATCCGGGAAAGCACAGCGGTTCCGGTCATTATTCAGCCCAATGCCGGGATGCCCCGGACCGGGACGGACAATCTCGTCATTTATCCGGAAAGCAAGGCTTTTTTTGCGGACAATATTAAAAAAATCAAAGACCTGGGGGTTGAAATTGTGGGCGGGTGCTGTGGTACCACTCCGGATTATATCAGAAAGATAAAAGAAGTCATTTAATGGAACGCAGATGACCGCCGGAGAGATTACAACCGGTGTCTGCGGATTCACCACACCTGTGAATCCATACATCAACCCCGGTTTTAATGCGGTTTTTCAACCGGGCAGCCAATGCACGGTCCCGGTTACCATACGGCAATATGACCGTCGGTCCGGGGTTCAGTTCCGCCCGATAAAATACCGGTGTCCGGATCCCGGCAGATGATCTGTCCTCTGCCGAAACCGGAACTGTCCGGGGCGACTGAAATGTCATGCCCTTTTCTGGCCAGGGCCTGTACAATGTGATTGGGAAAGGCATTTTCGACAATAACGGATTTGTCATTCAGCCATTGCCATCTGGGGGCATCCAGGGCTGCCTGGGGGTTCAGCTGAAAATCAACCATGTTCATGACAACCTGCATATGACCCTGGGGCTGCATAAATCCGCCCATGACACCGAACGGGCCCACGGCACGGGCCCCCCGGGTGATAAAGCCGGAGATGATGGTATGAAAGGTTTTTTTACCCGGTGCCAGGCAGTTGCTGTGGGCGGGATCCAGTGAAAACGTATGTCCGCGGTTATGCAGGGCAATGCCGGTTTCAGGGACAACAATACCGGAACCGAATCCCATATAATTGCTCTGAATATATGAGACCATATTGCCTTCACCGTCAGCGGTTGCAAGATAGACCGTGCCGCTGCGCCCGGGGCTGCCTGCCGAGGGCAGCATGGCCGTATCCCCGATCAGCCGGCGGCGGGCCGATGCATACGCGTCCTGCAACAATGATTCAGGGCTGACCGTCATCTGCCGGCTGTCGGTGATGTAGGTGTTTCCGTCCGTGAAAGCCAGTTTTAACGCTTCGATCTGTTTATGGCAGGTGTCGACGGAATCTTTGCAGTCAAAATCGAACCCTTTTACGATGTTCAGTGCGAGCAATGCGATCAATCCCTGTCCATTGGGAGGAATCTCCCAGATATCGAAGCCCCGGTAATTGATGCAGATGGGATCCACCCATTCCGGCTGATATGCGGCCAGGTCATCGGCTCTTAAAAAGCCGTTGTTTCGGCGGGAAAAATGATCGATTTTCTCGGCCAGTTCACCCCGGTAAAACGCTTCGGCATCTGTCTCCCCGATGCGTTGAAGGGTTTGGGCATGATCCTTGGAATGCCAGATTTCACCGACAATCGGTGCCCTTCCACCGGGGGCGAAGGTATGGAACCAGTTGTCAAACTCGGTTCCGGTCAGTTCCGCCCGGTATCGTTGAAATGCACGGTCCCAGTGATCGCCCGATGTCGGGGAGACCGGATATCCGCCTTCTGCATACCGGACAGCCGGTTCCAGCACGTCCGGAAGTGTCAGCCGGCCGAATCTGCGGATCAGGGATGCCCAGGCAGCGGGTGCACCCGGCACCGTAACCGGTGTCCACCCGTACTCCGGCATCTCGTCAAATCCCTTGGATCTTACCGCCTCAATGGAGATGGATCGCGGTGCCGGGCCACTGGCATTCAGCCCATAGAGTTGATCTTTTACCCAGACCAGGGCAAAGGCGTCACTTCCGATGCCGTTGGACGTCGGTTCGACCACGGTGAGGCAGGCCGCTGTTGCGACTGCCGCATCGATTGCATTTCCCCCTTTTTTTAAAATATCCAGGCCGGCTTGGGCGGCTAGGGGCTGGGATGTGGCAACCATACCGTTTTTTGCATAACAGACCGTTCTGGAAGACGGATACGGATAATATAATGCGTCATTTTTCATGGGGTCCTCTTTTTTAATGCCATCCTTATAATCGCTTTTTTGATAAAAGCCAAGCACGGGTTCCTAATCGCCTGATTAAAAAAGGAGACAAGTAGTCATTGCTTTTTTTGAATGGTGTATCGGAGCCGGGTAAAAAATATATATCTACCTCTTAAATCCGGGTAATTTTTATCCACAGTTTTGATGGCTGGTTTTTGAATCTGATCAAAAAAAAATGCGTTTTCAGGCGGATAGAATTTTTTTGACAATGGCACGGTGATTGCAATTTGCAATAGAATTATTGCAAATTGTTAGTGATTTATACACGGCAGCGCTCAAACCGAAACAACCCACCCTGAACTGAGAAAAATCATTTGGCATCTGCTTAATGACCCTGTCCGTGAATGGAAATCCGGTTTAATCCCGCACGGATTTTCCGCATATTTGATTTTGGGGTTGAACCGGGGCATACTGATCCTTATGGTATTTAGATAAGAGCGTCACCCTCATGCAGGTTTCTTTTTCATTTTATTAATGACCGCTTTAAAACCATGGATTGTGAATATTAAAGATTTAAACAAGGTGGGCCAATGACAAAAGAGAGTAACAACGCACAGGGTAAAATGATTTTGGAACACCCGGGAGTGACCCGGCGTGAATTTATCGGAACAGCGGCAACAGGCGCCGCTGTTTTGTATACGTCACCTGTTCTTGCCTGGGGAGCAGAGACCGGCAGCCGGGTGGTCAAAGTGCATCATGCCGGACTGGTGAATCCGGACGGCAGCCTCAACCCGGAAAATGCCAGGGCCGGAGTGGACCGTGCCGTGGAACTGCTGACCGGAAAAGCGGATTTTTCCGACGCCTGGCAGATGATCTTTCCCAAATTACAGTCAACCGATACCATTGGATTGAAAGTCAACTGTATCAGCCGCAAATGCCCGACCCACCCTGAAGTTGCCTATGGGATCGCCGAGAGCATGGTGGATGGGCTGGGTATGAACCCCAATAATATTATTATCTGGGACCGGACCAGTTCGGAGCTGAAAAAAACCGGCTATACCTTAAATCGATCCGAAGACGGGATCCGGTGTTTTGGAACGGTGGAGAACTTCAGTATTGCAAGATGGATAGCAAACACGAAACAGAACGAGGAGGAAGGTATCGGATACGACCGGGCCCGGCCCGTTGATTCGGGAGACGGTGTCACCTCATATTTAAGTAATATCCTCACCCGGATGTCTACCTATCTGATCAATGTACCGGTGCTGAAAGACCATGGGTTGGCCGGAGTGACCCTGAGCATGAAAAACCATTACGGCAGCATTGATAACCCCCGGGACTGCCACAGTGGTTTTTGCGACCCCTTTATTGCCCGGATAAACGCCCATCCTCAAATCAGGAAGAAGACAAAACTGGTGATTTGTGATGCGGCATTGGGTGTCTCCCGGGGCGGCCCACGGGGTGCACCCGATTTCCAGCCCAACCGGATTCTGGCGTCCTTTGATCCGGTTGCCATAGACTATACCGGCATGCAGATGATCAATGAGAGGCGGAAACAAAACAATGATGACCCGGTGACTTCCATGGCGGTTCACATAGAGACGGCAAACGCCCTGGGTTTGGGGACCGGTATCCCGGAGAAAATCGAACTAAAGGAGGCACGAATTGGCTGACAGATACGATGGTATGCGGTATGTAAGACTGGTTTTATGCGGGGTGGCGGCAATCTTTTTTTTGATCCGGCCGGCTGTTGGTTTTGCTGATTCCTCCCGGTTGGAAGGTATTTTGTCCAAGGGGATGGAACAGGCGGGATGGCTGGCAGAAGAACCTCCTTTTATTGCCAATGACGAAGATGCCATGTTTATGGTTATCAACGGGGCGGCTCCCCGGTATACGGAACTGGGAACCCAGCGGGCCGGGTTTGCAAATTATGAAAAGGGAAATGCCTTTTTGATGCTTGAGATCTATGAAACCCAAACGTTGAAACAGGCTGCTGAACTGTTTTCAGAATTTGCCTCGGAAAAATCCATACCGCTTAGCGGTCCGGGAACCACCGCCCGGATGATGGAAGAGATGGGCGGTTCCCTGATGCTTGAATTTTACCAGGACCGGTTTTTTGCGCGGTTAAGCCTGACACAAAAAACAGACGATGCCAGATCGGTGCTTCAGACCTTTGCAGAGACTCTTTCAGGCCGGATTATCGAATCCGAAGCGCAATAAAAAATCACCGCAGGTGAATAATTTCCCGTTACACCGGATCAGCACTTTAGATCAGATTCCAAAACCAAAAGATTGAGGAGACCATCTTATGAACAAGAAAATAAGCCGCAGGGAGTTTCTCAAACTTCAGGCCCGTAACAGCCTGCTGCTGGCAGGGACAACCAGCGGCCTTCTTTTGCCGGGAATGGGCCTGGCATCTGCCGGTCCGGACATCGGGGTCGCCAGGGGAGATGCTGTAGCCGCCACAAGAGCGGCCGTGGATCTCATCGGCGGTATCGGCCGCGTGGTCAAAAAAGGCAGCCGGGTGCTGATCAAACCCAATATGAGTTTTCCCAGGTCACCGGATCAGGCAACCAATACCCACCCGGATGTTGTCAAGACCGTTGCCGTCATGTGCAAGGAGGCCGGTGCCTCTAAGATCATGGTCCTGGACCATACCCTGGCTTCGGGCAAAGTCTGCATTCAAGCCTCGGGTATCGGGCCGGCCCTGGCATCTGTTGATCCGAATATGGTCCACGCCATTAACAACCCTTCTTTTTACAAGGAAGTAACGATTGAACAGGCCAAAAGCCTGGCCCGCACCGATGTGGCAAAAGAGACCCTAAAGGCGGACGTGCTCATTGCCGTACCGGTTGCAAAATCCCATTCCGCCACAGGGGTCAGTCTTTCCATGAAAGGGATGATGGGGCTGATCTATGACCGGGGTATCATGCACCGCATGGACCTGAACGAAACCATTGTGGATCTGGCTGTCATGCTAAAAGCGGATCTGGCTGTGATCGACGCCACAAGGGTGCTGAGCACCGGGGGCCCGGGCGGTCCTGGAAAGGTCCTGAAACGGGATACGGTCATTGCATCAACCGATATGGTCGCGGCAGACGCTTATACCGTGGGGGCCTTTGAATGGTACGGCAAAAAGTTTAAACCCTTTCAGGTGCGCCATGTCCGCCTGGCCCATGAAAGGGGGCTGGGAAGAGCGGACGTTGAAAATCTTTCCGTAAAAACCGTTACCCTATGATCCGGTTCCGGCGCATTGTTCAGCTTCTTTGCCTCTCATTGTTCCTGTTTCTGCTGACTTTGGTATCTTTTTCAGGAATCTCTCCTCTGTTTCCGGAGATATTCCTTCAGCTGGACCCGGCGCTGATGACGGTTTCCGCAATCGGTGCCAGGACCTTTTTAACCGGCCTCATACCGGCGGGGATCGTCCTGTTGTCGGCACCTTTTATCGGCAGGATCTTCTGCGGTTATGTCTGTCCCATGGGCACCACTTTAGACGGGACCGACCGGGTATTCGGCCCCCGGAAAAAAGCATATTTCTTTTCCAAAATATTATTTCGAACCAAATACCTGGTGCTGGTTTTTCTGCTGGGTGGCGCACTTTTCGGGGTATCCTTTGTTTTTTTAGCCTCCCCGCTCTCCCTTATTACCCGGGCATATGGTCTTGTGATCTTCCCGGCTGTTTCCTTTTTATCCCGTGAGGCTCTCGATCTTATCCGGCCCGTGGGCGATCTGCTCGACATGAACAGCATCATCTTTGCGCAGATCCGGACCATCCGGTTTGACACCCAGTTTTTTATCTTCTTCTTTTTTGTGATTGTAGCCGGCATGGTCTTTTTTGCCCCGCGGTTCTGGTGCCGGTACCTTTGTCCCTCTGGCGCATTGTTTGCCCTTGTTTCAAAATCACCCTTTATCCGTAGGCAGGTATCAGATGGCTGCACCCAGTGCGGCAAATGCACAAGGCAGTGTCCCATGTCGGCCATTGAACGCCAGACGCCTGAAAATACATTTCATTCGGAATGTATCGTCTGCCGGACCTGCCAGGAGGTTTGCCCTGAACAGGCCGTATCCTTCGGCCGGTCCGAAAAGACAAGTGATCCCGTATCGGAACGGTTTTCACCGGAACGGCGGCACCTGGTCTCCACAGGTCTGATCGGGGCGGGCACTGCCGTAATGAGTTTAACAGGCCTGACATCCC
>JANQML010000193.1 GCA_028280105.1 Desulfobacula sp.
GACTTTTCTTATTTTATGCTACCTGACTGTTTTTCGGTCAGGCACAGGAACGTGGGATTCTGGCCGGGATCTCAGGTAAATCACCGGGCTTCTTTAGAGAAAATGTCAAATTCTTAAATATTGAAAAAGGGGTTAAAATGAAACAATTTCTTATCGTATCTTTACTATTGATTTTATTATGTATTTCAAACTCACCTGTTTACGCCTCTTTAATGAGCAATTTTAATTTGGGTGATGAAGGATGGACTACAAGAACGTATTATAGCCCAACAAATACTAACCCACCTCTTACTTCGGAGCCTCCTGTTTTATGGAGTGGCTCAGGTGGTAATCCGGACGGGTATATATACTTACCAGACCCTGGGAACGGAAGTACTCAATTTAAAGCACCAAATACATGGATGGGAGATTGGACATCTTATATTGGTGGTACATTTTCATTTGATCTCATGGTTTCTGAAATTCAAGATAGTAGCGCATATCAAAACATTCCAAACATATACATCCATAGTGGCAGTGTAATACTTGCATGGAGAGAAACAATAACTCCAATGGAAGATGAGTGGACGCACTTTGAACGGACACTTTCTTCGCCTTTTTGGGAAATTTGGTATGGTGACGGAAGAGCTTTTGATGAGTTAATGGCGAACGTCACCGAAGTAACCGTTAGAGGTGAGTCGTTTGATGGTTACGATGTATTCGGAGTTGATAATATTAGGGTATCACCGGTACCGGAGCCAACGACGATGATTCTTTTTAGTATTGGCCTTTTAGGACTTGTGGGATTCAATAGAAAAAACAAATAGTGAACTGTTAACCTTTCCTAAAAAACTGTAACCGGGGTTAAGCCACATTTTTTTTGTTGTAGTATGCCTGCTCAAAGTGAGCAGGCGTTTTCCAGCTGTCAATCAGCGTTTAAATTTAACCCCTTAGAGAGAAAAATAGTGTAGGAAATTGTTCCCCAATAGGAGAATAGAATGAAACGTTTAAGTTTGTTACTGATTATTACTTTAACATTATCGACAACTGAAGCCTTTTCGTCAGACCATTCAACTCCTAAGAGTGCATTTATTTCTTTTGTTCAGTCAATACAGGCTGGTAATGCAGAAAAAGCGTTCAACTCGGATTACTCTCAGCAGAAAAGGATTTCTGGAAAGTTCAAGCATGAAATAGCAGCTATGAAAACCAAATATGGCGAATATTTTAAAGGGAATCCGTCAATTTGTCCAAAAACTTATGGGGTAGTTCCATGTGATGGTGCAAATCGCCGTAACCGCAGTATAGTTTCTGACATTCAGTTATTTATTCCGAAGACATCTAAATATGAAATATCTGAAATTATTTTTATGAATTCTGACATTGTTTATGGGGGTAAAAGCGCTAGAATGCTCGTTCAAGTAAACTATTCAAAACAAAACCGCCCTGTTTACGTTACTGATTTGAGGGCTATACAAGTTTATAAAGGGGGGATAACCCCTGTTCCACCGGCTTTTCATGGATATGGGATATTAACAGCCGGCAATGTTCTTTTGTCGGTAAAAAAATGTGGTAGTAATTACAAGTTTCCTTTCAAGCTGAATCGAAAAAAAATAAAGACCGCCATCTTAGAAATCCGATCGGAAAAACTTGAAAATTCTTGGTTTATCCGTGATGTCAATCTCATCAAGAATCAACTATCCTTCTATTGATTTATTAAAAGCCATCTCAAAAAAATCTTAACAGGATACCCGAACAACATCAAAGGCAGGAAAATAAAAGAATGACAGATTCTATAAAAATTTTTATTGGTAATTTTAAAAAGCATCTCATTGAAACAATCAAATCTATCCCATATTTAATCTCAGTGCTCTTTTTACAATTCTATGCATTCCTAAAGCGCTTTATAAGAACTAAAATTATTCCCAATATGCTTTATTATACCTTACTTTATCCTCTCAGCTTTTATTACAAATTTTTGTGTGACTGTACCTTTGAGGGGGAGGCACATATAGTAGAAAATTTAGACGAAGGATTCATTATTGCGGCCAATCATTCAAGTTATCTTGATTGGCTTGTGCTTAACCTTAACTTTGTATACAAACTAAAACTATCAGTCGCCTTTCTGGCAAAGGAAAAAGTTCTGAATCATCATATCTGGGGGCCTATCGCATCCAAGTGTAATTGCATAGAAGTAAAAAAGAATGGTCGAATAGCGACTTCCAATCGTAACGACGACCATTTGTCATCACAAAAATACATTGTTATTTTTCCAGAGGGTACAAGGACACCAAAAGGAGAATTCATTAAAGCGAAAACAGGTGTAGTGAAAATTTCAGTTGCCCAGAAACTACCAATCATTCCTACGGGGCTTATTGGTTTTTATGATGCTTGGCCACGTCACAAAATTTTCCCTCGTCCTCATAAATTAAAAGTAATATTTGGAAAACCATACTATCCAAAAATTGATGAGATTACCAAAAAATCATTGGAGAGGGAAACTCGGGTTGTAATGTCATTTATTGGTAAGCTTATAGATAAAAAATACCCATTTTAAAATATAAAGCCGCAACGAGAATTTCCATGATAAAAAATCTAAAGATGTACTTCCATTATCTAAAAAAAACGCCAGGTGAAACGATCAAGGCAACACCTTCTTTGCTTGTGATTATAACACTCCAAGCGATTACCATGGTAACGATTGCTTGGAAGAAAATGAAAGCAACACTTTTACTTTTTTCAGGTGCTCTCCTATTTATAGGAGCCGTTCTTTATTTAGCCTACGACTTATTACCAATTGTATTGGCAGCTTAAATTTTGGAAGTTATAAATGGATACTGGATCTAACTTGAAAAAAATTCAGAAAACCAGCGATAAAAAGATCGTATTTTTTGATTTAGATGGAACACTTTGCAAAGGTTTGAGTCAGAGCTATTTAGTTCACCACCTTTTTAGCAAACGAAAGGTCACAACAGGCTTTCTGATAATTATATCAATCTGGGCCTTCTTATACCAATACGGCATTTTTAAAAATCCGGAACGGATTATTAAATTTGCTTGTCGCATTACAAAGGGATGGCTGGTGGCTGACCTGACACGTTTTATAGAAAATTTCTTTAATCAACGGCTTGTCCAAATGCTATATCCTGAACTAATCACTATATTAAATAAGTACCAGGAAGAACATCACGTAACGGTGCTGATAACGAATGCAGTTAGACCACTTGCCGAAGTCATCGGTTGCCGCTTGGATTTTGATTTTGTTATTGCTACAGAGCTTGAAATAGTTGATGGAATCTACACAGGCTTGGTTTCAGGAGATGTCATCTATGGTATCGCCAAGGCTAAAGCAGTGAGAAAGTTTGCACAAAATCAGGAGTATTCCTGCGAACTTTTAGCAGCTTACAGCGACCACATCTCCGATCTTCCCCTATTAGAAATGGTTCAAAATCCAGTCGCTGTTAATCCCGATCCAATGCTAAGAAAAATTGCCCGTGATCGTAAATGGAATGTTCTTGACTGTAATAAAAAAATACCCTCCAAAAAATAATTGAACGACTTTGAAAGAGGTACTCGTGAGTCTTTTTTATGAATTTAAGACGGCCTAAGGCAATTATCCCATCCCAGCTGTGGATCAATTGAGCTGAATTAAGCCATTACTGATCGCAATTGCTACACAATGGGTACGGTTGGAAGCGTTGAGTTTAGTTTTGATATTATTGATATGAAAATTAACTGTTCTTTCACTTATTCTCAGTATCATGCCGGTTTCCCAGCTTGATTTTCCTTCTTTAAGCCAATTGAGAACCTCAAGTTCTTTGGGAGTTAGATTTAACTCGTCACGTTTACCTTTATTCTCTTTTTTTTTGATCAGCTCAGATAAAAACGGAGTTGTATATTTAATAATAGAATTGGTTCTATCATTATTTTCTATTGATTTCCCTCCCCACAAAAATACGGTGTGTTTATCATTCTTTTTATTAAAAACACCATATGTAAACCCATCGAACAGCCCAACTTGCTCTGATAAATCAATAGCATCGTTTTTATCAGCATACAAAGAATCTGTAAGTGTCCTCCAGTGAATTAAATCAAACGTTGAGAAGTATTCTGTCACAACAGGGTCAGTTAAGTGAAAACCATTTTTAACGTAGGTTGCCATGTAATCATCAGATAAATTTGTCGCAAAATAATCGTATTTCATTTCTGGAGAAAGATAGTCAGAAAGCGGTGAATAAGTGCAGACAACTTTTTCGAAATTGAAAAGATCTGATAGCTTGAACAGGTGGGACAATACATCGCCATCCAGATTAACAGACGAGGTTAATTCAATATAATCTAACAATTTGATACAGTCATTTTTCGAAAGCTGTTTTAGCATTTTTCCCAGTCATTCTTCATTAAAATATGAGAAACTTATTATAAAATAAATTATTTACTGAAAGTCAATCAATCTTTGATTTTGGCATTGTGAATAATTTATGTAGCAAAACGCATTACGCTGAATCCTAAAGCAGTATTGATAAACTTAGTAATATCTAAAAATCAAGGACCCCTTTTCTAAAATTTAGCATTTTGTTTGACACCCAGCTTCTTTTATAATAATCAAGAATAAAATCGGATCGTTATAATCTCGAAGGAGGTTGTTCAAAATTTTAAAAAATCTCTCTAAGAAAGATACAGTGAGCTTACTTGAGGTTGTTTACAACTCATCAAAATGTATAAGTGAGTTAGATCTTAAGAGAGTAGGTAAATCTGTTCATAGTTTAGTCGGTTTTGAATACGGCTTTGGTGTTTATGGCAGTATTAATGACGGGCCACAAAAAATAATTAACATCCAATCGTGTTCCAGCTTTCTTGATTATTATTTCTCAAACAATCTCTATTTAATTGACCCTTTGGCTGGAGAGCATTATAAATCTTTCAAACTTCAATTCTGGAAAAATGCTCACCTGAACTATCCGGTATCAAAATCTGTTCAATCTGAACTAGAGCAATTCAACTTAAATAGGGGAATAACATATGGAACCTGTGATTATGGGAAATCAAGCGGAACTGTTTTTACCTTAGCTGGTGATGACCTTGAACAAGACAAACGTACGGAAACAATTGTTTCTTATATAATTCAATTTCTATCAGAAACCCTAAGGAAAATTTCTTTAAAAAATAAGATATTACCTAACCAAATTAAATTAACCTCAAAAGAAAAAGAGGTTCTACAATGGCTAAAAGAAGGCAAGACATCCTGGGAAATCGGAGTTATACTCCAAATCAGTGAGCGTGGGGTAAATTTCCACATCAGCAACATTAAAAAAAAACTCAATTGCAGTAATCGTACTCAGGCTGTGGCAGCTGCTTTAAATCGAGGATTAATACAATTCTGATGCTCATTCTTTAAAACTTGGATATCTGAATGGTTGAACTCTTAAAAAAACTCTTATCAAAAACAGATGCCTTGAATATTCTTGAACTTATCTCCGATTTGAGTGCTTGTGAGAATAATGAATCGTATAAGCCTCTTTTTGGACAACTACAGAATCTTTTTGATTTTACAGATGCTGTTTGTGGAAATGGTAATTTAAAAGATGCGTTACTTTCTAAAAAACCAGTTTATAATTATCTGCCAATCAATTATCCAGAAGGATATTTAAGACGGTATTTCAATAAAGGATATCATATCTTAGATCCTATGTTTAAAGAGACCGTCAAGACAGGACAAGTTGAAAACTGGAATGAGGTTAATAAACGGCTATTCTCAGGGAAAAAAGAAATCGTCTATTCTGATGCAGCCCAATTTGGATTAAATGATGGTTTTACATACGGCATGTCTGATTCATCTTATAACAATTGGAGTATGTTTTGGTTTGCTGGAAGAAAAGTTGATAATACGGCTCGTACAAAGCACATAATCCAACTAACTGTTCCACATTTACACGAGGCTTATAAACGACTCCTGGCAAAAGACAAAAAGAAAAGATACCATTTGACCCCAAAAGAATTAGAAGTATTAAATTGGCTTAAAGAAGGAAAATCAAGCTGGGAAACCGGCATGATACTGAGAATAAGCGAAAGAACAGTTAATTTTCACATCAATAATATAAAGGTAAAACTGGAATCTACCAATCGAACGCAGGCGGTGGCAATCGCCTTGAGGGAAAATCTAATTCAATTATAATTAACTCTTCCACGAATATAAGCCTACCCTTCAGAGGACGATTAATATCAGTTCTCAGGTACCCGTTAGGTACCCTTTTCAGCCGATAGTATGTGTAACATACTGTGCTTATTGACACTATGCACATCATGCACAAAAGCAACGAAATCTGGCGGCTTTAAAAATACGTTGTGATTTAAACAAATTATAATTAAGATTAGTTAAAAAACCAACTGCTTTGGGAGCAGGATGTCGGGAGTTCAAATCTCTCCGCCCCGACCATTGAAAATTAAGGCTTACAGTATTCTCGCTGTTAGCCTTTTTTATTTTTGCGGTTTTGTGTTTTTTTGAGAAAATTTCCCTGAAATAGAATCCATGGCATTTTCAATTGACCCCTCAATAGAATGGATATAAATCTCCGTGGTTTTTATATTGGCATGACCGAGTATATTTTGAATCGTTTTGGTTGAAATGCTCGGATCATCAGCCAATAAAGATGCCATCAAATGCCGGAGAGAGTATGAACCCCGGTAAGGATCAGGCCCGAGAGATATCGTGCAATTTCATTTTCCTATAAAACTTCTGGCGACTCATACCTAACTCTTTGGCCGCCTTTGTAATATTCCACTTATGCCGTTCCAATGCGTTCAGGATAAAGGTTTTGGTGCTCGGATCCAGGAGCGCCTTGTTCTCCGGGAGTACTTCGGCCGGTAGGTGCGGGAGGCGGATAAGGTTGTCCGGGCAGAGGATAAAGCCGTGTTCGATCGCATGTTTTAATTCCCGGACATTCCCAGGCCAGGGGTGTTTCATGAAGGCAGCCATGGCGTTTCGGGAGAGGCCCTTGACCTGACGATCGAACTGCTTGTTGAAAAGCGTGATGAAGTGGTTTGAGAGCAGGGGGATATCGCCTCTGCGGTGCTCAAGGGAGGGCAGTTTGAGTTCCACCACTTTGAGGCGGTAGTACAGGTCTTTTCTAAAGCGACCGGCTTGAACTTCCTGAGCCAGATCCAGGTTGGTGGCGGCGATGACCCGGACATCCACCCGGATGGTTTTAGAGTCTCCTACCTTTTCAAACTCCTGTTCCTGAAGGACTCTCAAGAGCCTGAGCTGCATCCTGGGAGACATTTCCCCCACCTCATCGAGAAAGATGGTGCCGCCGTGGGCATTTTCGAACCGGCCGACCCTGTCACTGACCGCTCCGCTGAAAGCTCCTTTTGCATGGCCGAAGAGTTCACTTTCCAAAAGGTTTTCAGACAGACCTGCGCAGTTGACCTTTACCAGAGGGGCGTCAGGGGATTTACCCTTGAAGTGAAGGGCTTCGGCCACAAGTTCCTTGCCAGTGCCGCTTTCTCCTGTGATCAGTACCGTGGTCTTAACGTCCACCAGGCTATCGATGAGAGAGAATATCTGTTGAATGCGCTCGTCCTTTCCGATGATGTTGTGGTAGGCGTGGCGATGCTTCATGTCCCGCTCAAGGGCGAACAACCGGGTTTCATCCCGGACGGTTAATAAGCCGCCTTTGTTGCCTGAACCGGAATCCGGCAGGGGTGAGGCGGTAAGGGTTACCACCAGGTCCTCACCTTGTGGGCGTTTGCATCTGATCTGGCGGGCTTCCATGGTTTTTCCAGCAGCCACAGCCTTTTTCAGTAGATCCAGGCAGTTGATTTCACAGCTGAGGCCCAGTTTGGCCAGGAATTTCCCCTTTGCCTCTGAACCGGATATCCCACAGATCTGCCGGGCTGCCCGGTTGGTTTCGATGATGGTAAAGTCCTGGTCCACGGAGATTAGGGCGTCTCTGACGCTAGAAAAAATGGCTTCGATATTGGCCTTGTATGCATTTTTCTCGTCCATTAGAATTTTGTACTTGATGGCGGCCCGGGCCGCCTTAAGCAAGTCATCCTGAAGCACAGGCTTGGCTAGGTAGTCAAAGGCACCGAGGCGCACTGCCTCTGCCGCCGTCTCAATGGTAGGTACCCCGGTAATCATGATCACAGGGCAGTTACGCTTCTGTTGGTCCACCAGTCTGAGGATATCGATGCCGGTACGCCCTTTGAGGAGTATATCCGCGAAGATGAGGTCAAAGGCATGACGCTCAATGAGTTTTAGGGCCGATTCATAGGTTTCTGCCGTAGACACCTGGTACCCCTCGTTTTTCAAAAACTTTCCAAGGGTGAAACAGATGTTTGCCTCGTCATCCACGATCAGTAAGTGATAGCTCATACCTCTTCTCCTGTAGGCAGGTCCAGGGCAACCCGGGTAAACTGATCTTCCTCGCTGGTGATTTCCATGACGCCTCCGTGGTTAGTGACGATACCGTGGCTGATGCTCAGGCCGAGCCCCGTGCCCATACCGCTTGGCTTGGTGGAGAAAAATGGATCCGTCACCCGGGATATGTGCTGGGGGCTAATGCCGCTACCGTTGTCTTCAAAGACGATACGCACGAAGGAACGGTTCTTGATCTGCACCGGTTTTGCCGATATAAGGATTCGCTTTCGGAATTGTACGGTATGGGCTTTCTGATTAATGGCGTATCTGGCGTTGTTAATCAGATTGAGGAACACTTGCTGGATCTTCTGCATGTGGCATTGAATCTTGGGCAGGGTTTCCGGCAAATCAAGTTCCAGGAAAATACCGTGCTTGTCAAGGTGGGCACGTGTCAGGGAAAGGGTTTCGGTCAGTATGGTATCCAAAGGCACGGAGCTGGCCGGCCCGGATTTTTCCTTGGCAAATGCCAGGAGACTGGAGACAATGCCGGCGATCCTTTTGCCCTCACTCATGATGCGGGCGGTCATGTCGACAACCGCTTCATTTCCCGGATCCTCATCCGAGATAAGCTGGCCCAGGTTGATAATGCTATTGATGGGGTTGTTTATTTCATGGGCAACCCCTGCGGCAAGCTCACCAATGGAGGCCAGGTGGCCGGCCCGCATGGCCTCGGCAACCAGAGCCTTTCTCCGGGTGATGTCCCTGAAGATGGTGACCACGGTTTTGGGCTTTCCGTCCTTGTCCAGGGAAGCGGCATTGGTTCTTTCCCAGAAATCATACTTGGCACCGGTTTTCGGGGTGACGGTGAATTCACGCTCCTGCATTTTGGCCTGGCTGAAGCATTTTCTGGCAATACAGTCCGGGCAGGGCCGGTTGAGCCCGGCAAAAACGGTATAGCACTTCTGATTTTCGATGTGGTCGCCGAACGCATCCCTGGCGGTGCGGTTGGCCCAAAGGATGGTCAGAGTGTTGTCAAGCATGACCATGTGGTCGTTGATGGAATGGATGATGCCGGAAAGTTTTTCTTCACTCTGCCGCAGTGCCCGCTCCGCTGTGATCCGGCTGGTTTCGTCTGAGTATACTGTGACGATTTCGTTAGAGGGCAATTTGTAAACGAAATAGTCCCGCCATCCCTGGATCCGTTCGTCCCGGTAAAAGGACGAGGGAAAGTGAGCGGGCCGACCGGTCTCCCATACTTCACGCATGACAGCTATTAACCCGAACTCCCGTACCCTGGGAAAGATGTCAGTTATATTTTTGCCGATGATATCCTCGTGTCCAAGACGGTCAATATTTAAAACAGAGCGGTTGGCGTCCAGGGCGATGAATGCCTTTCCGTCCTGTTCAACCCGGTAGACGATCACCCCGCTCTTGGTGTATTCAAAGATGCCCCGGTAACGGTTTTCGCTTTCCGCACTCTGCTGCTTGGCTCGTTCATGTCGACGGATTTCCTTTTTCAGGGCCCGGGTCTTCTGGTCCACCACCTTTTTCAGGGACCGGTTCCATACCGCTACAAAAAACGCCACCAGTAGGATAGCCACTACCAAAACAACAGCCAGAAGAAGCAGGGTTTTGGGAATTTGCGGGGATTGCTCCAGGTGGATCCAGCGGCTGTAAATCTCTCGCTTTTCATCCGGTGACAGGCTGTCAAGGCCTTTGTTCAGGATGTTGGTAAGTATTTTATGTGACCGAATCGGAGCAAAGGAGAGCTGATAGGTAAAACCGGATTCCCCGGCCACTTTCAGGTTGGCGATGGTACCCTTTTCAATGTTGATGGAAACGGTGGCGATATTGGCTACCATGGCATCTACCATGCCGAAGGAGACCTTTCTAAGACCGGTCTGAATATCGGGTACCGTATCCAGCTTTACCTCGGGATGGCGTTTGGCAAGGAAGTCGTGGGCAGCGTAGTGCTTGACCACGGCTACGTTCATACCTGAGAGCTGGGCCATGGTCAGATCGGTTTTGACCTGCTGCCGGACGATGATGACCGCAGGCAGTTCGATAAAGGGTTTGGTGAAGTTGAGAAACTCCTGGCGCTGTGGGGTTTTGCTGGCTGCCGTGACAAGGTCGATGTTCTCCTGCCTGGCATTTTCCAGGACCTCGGTCCAGTCCTTGTACCGCACGATTTGCTTTCTCAGCCCCACACGCTCAAAGACGAGATCAATGAAATCCGCTACCAATCCCTGATATTTCCCGGCCTTGTCAAAAAACTCCGCCGGCGGAAAGTCCGGGTCTGGTGCGCAGAGAATCACGGGGTTGGCATTGATCCATTCCTTTTCCGCATGGGTGAGTTCCACTGCCTGCATCTCCTGCCCATGGGCTTGACAGATCAGGCACTGACAGATCAGTAAAAAAACAGTCATTATATAAAGGAAGAGGCTGCGGATTCCGGTATGCATATCAGTGCTTCTTAGTAATCGTCCTTTGTTACCTGTAAGCCCAAAAAATGGAGCCGAAAAAAATTTAATATAGCACTAAAGGCAGGCCAATGCAAAACATGGAAGCAACTCTGATCCACCATACGGTCCCGCCTGCGGTCGTTCCTCCCTGCGGCGTATGGCTGATACGCCCTCAGTCGTCACGCATTGTCGACTTGCATCCGGCACATTGCTGGAGGCCAGGGAGGCGGTGCAACCCATGGCCCGCGAAACAAAAATTTGATGGTGGATTTGGGGCAGTGCCCCATCAGGGCGGGGCACTGCCGGTTACAGACCCGAACGGCCTATAGTTGACCTATATCCTTTAAAAATTCCTTCCACAACGCGACCCCTTTGGCGGAGCGTTCGGACTTTTTAGCCACTTCCGGCCATACCTTTTCAATGGATTTTTCCCGCATCCTCTTGATCTCCTCGTCAGAGAGCTGGATCACTTCACCGCCGGCTTTTTTCAGAATCTCTAAAGCTTCGTCAACACCTTGGGCGCTCATGCGGCTGGTTTCAAAATAGGTGGACATGAAAATACCTTCGATGCGGTCCCGCTGCCATTGATTCAAGGCATTCCACTTGTCCAAATTCACAAAAATTTCCTGATGCTGTGAGGGGCACCAGCCGGGCATGATGGCGTATTTAACGACTTCATGGAAGGCCATGTCATCAATGCCGCCGGTATCCCAATACGTTCCGTCAATGGTGCCCAGCTTGAGGGCGGTGTAGATGTCTCCCCCGCCCATGGAAACAGGTGCCCCGCCCATAGCTGCGTGGAACAGGGCATGGGGGCCGCCTGCCCTCATCTTTTTCCCGGCCAGGTCTTCCATTTTGTGGACCGGGAATTTAGTGAACATTGCGTTGGGCCCCTGGCTGGTCCAACCTACCCACTGAAGGTTTCTTTCGTTGGCCGCGGCTTGAACCAGATCGCCGATGCGGTACTTTGGATCCCCGAACATGGCAGCCCAGGCATCCCGATAATTATCCGCACCCATGGCCATGCCAAAGGCCAGCATACCTTCAGGCATTTCACCGCCGTAAACCGTTGCCCATCCGGCATAACCGTCGATCATCCCGGCCGCAGTTGCCCCGAAGGCCTCTGAGCCGCTGGTTATCGCCCCTGCTGGCTCCAGCTTGATTTTCACCGTGCCCTCTGTGACCTCTTCAACCGCTTTGATCCAGGGGACCAGGCCGTTGGCCCAGCCCGCATCTGATGAATCAAAGCAAGGCTGGAATACCCATTTCGTCACTTTACTCGGTTTGCCGTATTTTTCTGCCGCAAATACCGTTACGGTTGCTGAAAGGACGATGAGTGCAGTCAGTGTTGCTGCAAGTCTCGTAAACATTTTTTTCATTACAATTCCTCCGATTTATCTTTTGGGTTTATGCTTGGGGCTGCGGTGGCAGCCATTGGTTACACCTAATTCATAGTTAAGATTCCTGTCCGGATTTCTCGCGCCTGGTCTCGGAAACAATGACCATAATATCCCGCACCAGTTTTTTAAACACGACCAGAATCATGATGATCCCTGCAATGGGGATGAATATTTTTAATGGGTAGATGGGGATGGGGATGCTGGTGGGGGTGACCTGCTTCATTTTCCATGATAGCATAGCCGCGGTATGGCCCTTCCAGACCAGTACTCCCAGGAACATCCCTGTGTATACAACCGTAATCACGTCGCAGATGGCTTTTTTGCGCTTTGAAAAATTGGCGTAAAACAGATCAAGTTTCACAAAGGCGTTGTCGTTCAGGGCGTAAATCCCACCCACACAGGCCGTCAGAACCATGGCGAACTGGACCGTGGTGGAGATCCACAGGGAGGGTCTGTTAAGGACATAGCGCAAGAATACGTCCGTGACCCCGAAAAGCATGCAGTAAAGGATGAGGATCCAGCCGATCCGGCCCATGAGTTCGGCAATCGCGTCAATGATTTTTTCCGTCTGATTCCAGATTTTCATACTTACCTTCCACATAAAATTGTGTTGTTAAACCCGGCAACCCGCCCCTCGCAATGGGGACCAGCCAATATTTTACCATTAGTTGAGGATCCCGGGCAGCCACAGGGCGATCTGGGGAAAATAGAAAATCAGGCCCAGGCCCAGGAGTTGTAATAGGATAAAAGGCCCCACAGACTTGTAAACGTCTCCCATTGTCACATCCTTAGGCAGTACGCTTTTCAGCCAGAATAGAACAAAACCGAAAGGGGGGGTCAGGTAAGCGATCTGTATGTTCACAATGAACAGGACACCGAACCAGAGCTTGTCTATTCCGAGTTCGTTGATAATGGGGATGTAAAGGGGGGTGCACAGCATGATGATGGCCCAGTCGTCCATGACCATGCCAAGGAGCAGGATGATGAACATCATCATGAAAAGGATGCCGTTTTCTCCGCCAGGCATACCCAATACCAGGGAAGTCACCAGTTCCTGGCAGCCCAGGGAGTTGAAAATATTCAAATAGATATTCGCGCCGATGAGGATCCAAAGACCCATGCCGGTGAGCTTCACCGTGGTTTCCAGGGAAGCCCTGAGCACTTTCCAGGTCAGTTTCCGGTAGATGACATTGATGAGAAATGCGCCGGTGGCCCCGAAGGCTGCGGCCTCGGACGGGGTGGCCACACCGCCCCAGATGGCACCCAGTACCATCATGATCAGGGCCATGAAAGGCCAAATATTGAGTAACGCCTGGAGTTTTTCCCGGGTGGAAAAGTTCTCCTCCGGCGGCAGGGCCGGGCCCATGTGGGGCTGGAGCTTGCACCGGATTCCGATGTAAATCACGTAAAAGGAGGCCAACATCAGCCCGGGCAGCAACCCGCCCAGGAAGAGTCCCCCGATGGAGACTTTGGCCAGGAGGCCGTAAAAGATAAAGGGGACGCTGGGAGGGATCAGAGCTCCCAATGCCCCGCCCGACCCGATGGAGCCGATGGCGATTTCCCGTCTGTAACCGTATTTCATCATGGAGGGATAAGCGATCTGACCCATGGTGATGGTGGCAGGCGGAGTGATGCCGGTGATGGCGGCAAAGATGGTGCAGACCTGAACCGTTCCCATTGCCAGACCGCCCGGAATCCTCCCGATCAGCTTGTATACGGCGTCATAAGCTGCCTCGGCAATTCCGGAGAACCGGATCAGGCTGCCCATGAACAAAAACAATGGCACGGTTACCAGCACCCCGTTCCATGGTGTGTAGTAAAAGGCGCTGGGAATGGCAAGAAGGGATCTGGGTTCGAAAACGGCGGCAAACAACACAGCCGTTCCTCCCAGCCCCAGCGCCACGGGCAGTCCGAGAAAAAGGCCTGCGAACAGGCAGGCAAAATATAAAAAGGTTATGATTTCAATACTCATCCATTTTCCTTTCGTTGATGAATGCCCTAGGCCGATCCGTTACAGGTCCGCCCCCGGGCAGGCATGGCCTAACGCGCCAGTCTGTTTGGTGCCAAGCCGGTCGGTTCAACTGCCCAGCACAGTGTTTAGTCCAGCGGTGATCACATCCGTGATCCGGTCGATATCAGCTGTGACAGCCGGAAGGGCCGGGCTCATGGACAAAATGTTGTTCTGATTGGGTAGACTCCGGTTGGTGCGGCCCACAATAACCCCGTTTTTCATGCACTCTCCAACGATCTTCATGAGCACCCCTTCGGGCATGGGGGTTTTTGTCTGCCGGTCCTCCACCAGCTCAACACCGGCGAACAGGCCAAGGCCGCGGATTTCCCCCACGTTCTTATGATCCCCCAGTTTCTCTTCCAGCCGCTCAAGGAGGTACCTCCCCATCTTTTGGCTGTTTTCAACCAGATTATCCGACTCAATTACCTTGAGGTTGGCTATCCCGGCAGCTGCTGCGCCAGCGCAGCCCCCATAAGTGGAGATGTCTCTGAAATAGGCGTCTGTCCGGTCAGGATCGGCCAGAAACGCCTCAAACACCTTTTCCGTGGTCATGGTGGCGGCCAGGGGGGCGTAGGAGGATGCCAGGCCTTTGGCCGTGGTCACGATATCCGGTACAATGCCGTAGTGCTGGTAGCCGAACCATTTTCCGGTGCGGCCCAGGCCGCAGACCACCTCGTCCAGGATCAGCCAGACATCGTAACGGTCGCAGATCTTCCTGAGCATGGGAAAGTATTCTTTTGGCGGCACCAGGATACCGCCGCCGGCAACAATCGGTTCAACAATGACTCCACCTACGTTTTCCGGGCCTTCCTTCAGAATAGTGTCTTCCACGGTCCTGGCGCAGTCGATGTCACAGTCCCCGTAAGTTTTGTCAAAGGGGCAGCGGTAACAGCAGCAATGCTCGAACTTCACAAATCCCGGGGTATATGGGCCATACTGCATCCGCCGCTCCTCCTGGCCCCCGGCGCTAAGAGTCGTGATGGTGGTGCCATGGTAATCCCTGTCCCGGTAGAGGATCTTGTATTTTTTTCCTCCGAACTCCAGGGCGGCCCGCTGACGGATCATCTTAAATGCCTTTTCATTGGCTTCTGATCCAGAGGGAGAGAGGTAGACCCGGCTGAGCCCTGGCATTTTGTCGATAAGCATTTGAGACAACTCGATCCCGGGCACGTTGCCCACGGTACCGGCGAAATAACACATCTTCATGTTCTGTTCGCTGATTGCATCCACGATCCGCTTTTCCCCGTACCCTACGTTGACGCTCCAGACCCCGCCGGACAGGGCGTCAAGGTATTCCTTACCGTTGATGTCCCACACCCGTAGCCCTTTACCTTCGGCAATGACCAGCGGATCGGTCTCCCGGAACGGCTTGTGCTGAGTGATGTGGTGCCATACGTGGGCCTTGTCTTTTGCCACTAATTCCTTGTTGTCATATACCATTTTTTCCATCCTTGTATTTATGAGGGATGCCCGGTTAGCTTGCCACGCAAGACCTTACAGACTTATCTCCACTGCAGGACCCTTCTGCATCGGTTTCCACACCCGGCGCCGGGGCAACCCGGATAGTGGCCACCTTGTTCTGGGTGAAAAAGTCGATGCCGTCCTTACCTTGAACTTTGTCCGTGCCCAGGTGGGAGTCCTTTATTCCGCCAAAGGGCAGGTAGGGATGGGGCGCGCAGACCCCCACATTCACCCCGATCATGCCCGCGTCCGCTTCCTGGATAAATTTTTCAGCATAGTAATGGCTCTGGGTGAAGATGCAGGCCCCATTACCGAATTCCTGGGCCCGGATCAAGCCGAGAGCATCGTCCAGTCCATTGATCTTCATCACCGATACCACCGGGCCGAAAATCTCTTCTTTGGCAATGGTCCGGCAGGGAGTGACGTCGGTAAAAACGGTGGGGCCCACAAAGTAGCCGTTTTTATTTTTCTCTGGCAACTCTGGATTTCGGCCGTCCAGTACCAGATTGGAGCCCTGCTCCGCACCGATTCGGATGTACTCTTCAATACTGGCCTTGGCTTTGGCAGATATTACCGGGCCCAT
>JANQML010000195.1 GCA_028280105.1 Desulfobacula sp.
CTTATGATGAAGTCTTGGAAGCATCTTTAAATTCAAAGCGTTTGTTGTACCGCCAACTGATTTCATCTTTTATGATAAAATTTTTATGCAACGTTGAGGAAAACTTTAAACCGGAACATTCATGGTGATTTGAGCCAAGGAGACCGGATTGATATCTTAAATTTCATTTTTAACAACAAGACCGGCCAGCATTTCTTTATAATCGATTCCGGCAGCTTTGAATCCCCGGGTTCCGTATTTGACGTTGGCTTCCAGAACGCAGAACCGGTGATTGTATTTGACGATATCGATTCCGATATCGTCCCAGCCGCAGGATATGGCTGTGGATAAGGCAAGGGACAGGGCCTTCTCCGGTACCGGGTCAAAGCAGATGCTCCCCCCCTGAGACAGGTTGGTTTTAAAACAATCCCCTTTGGACAGCCGCCAATATGAGAGACGGATTTTTTTCCCGATGATGATCACCCGGATATCCCTGTCGATGGGCAGGTATTCCTGTATATAAGCAGGGCCGCCGGCCTGAAGATATCGATCCAGGTCGGCCTGGTCTTCCACCCGATAGACATGGTTGCCTTTTGCCGAACCTTTCGGCTTTTTGGCGATAAACGGAAATTCAAAATAATCTAAAATGGATCGTTTCTGCCGTCGACCGTAAAATACCCGGGTAAAGGGATGGGGAATCCCAAACATCTGAAACAGGGCGGTCTGTTTAATTTTATCCAAAGCAAATTTGTAGGTGTGAAAGCTTGGAAATGTCATCTTTCCCATGACATTAAACAGATCGGCGTAAAAGGCCGTCGGGTAATAAATCTTGGGTGCGTCAAGGATCATGGCCCGCTCTGATAAGGAGTAATCCTGAAAATTGGGTTTAAAGCCCAAGGTAACGATATCCGGAGACCGGATCAATCTGGCACCGATGGCAACGGGGGAGTGAAAAGCCGTTGGCTGCTCGGTGGTTTTTTCCGGGGCCGGGGGCAAATGAGATTCCTTATTTTATCCAGGATTTAATCTGGTTTGTTTTGGCCGGAAAATCGCAGATGGCATTTACACCGGCTTTTTCCAGCTCCGGTTTAAGACCTTTTTTATCCAGATCCTTTTGGAGCGTGGAAATAATAAACGGTACCTCTTCTGCCGAATAGAGCTCCCGGATCTCCGCTGCAATATCCAAACCGGTCATTTCATCCAGAAAGAGGTCGCAGAGGATGGCGGACGGTTTTTCAGAAATAAACGACTCAAATGCCTCCTGGGGGCGGCGGAACCCGCAGGCATCAAATCCGCAGGTACTGATCAGTTTACCATAGGTGGCCAGCACCGCTTCATTTGAACTGATCACGATGATTTGAGGGCGGACTTGAGCGGTTCTCTGCTGCTTTAAATCGGTATATTTTCTGGCGGTTGATTTCAGATTTCTCTGTTCAAGAATCCGGATAAACGTATCCAGACAGGGAATCGGCGCAGACCGGGCCAGGTAATTTGAAGCAATATAAGAAAAGGTATCGGAAATCATCAATTGTTCGATAATATGTTCGGACCGGCTGTCGAGAATGTTTTCCGCAAGGGTTTCTCCTTTTTTTGTACCGGATTCAATCTTATTTCTGATTTCAGCCAGAACAAAATCAGACAAATTTTTATTCAGCACCCTGAGGGCTGCAATTCTCACAAAAAGAGTCGGCTCGGACAGGGCCTGGGTGACGGATGCGGCTGACTTCAGTTCTGGATAGGATTCAAGGGCAGAGTATGCCGCAAATTTAACAGTGCTGTCGATTTTTTTCTGGCTGAGGATATCGAGCAGGCCCAATACGGCGGATAACGGTATGGACCGCTTAATCAGCTGCAGCAGCAGAATTGTCAGATCATGGTTTTCAAGATCCGGTGATTTGAACAGCCCGGCGATATATTCGGGTTCCATCCGGCTAAAGGCTGAAAACGCCTGAAACCGTTTGCCGATATCATCGCATGTCAGATCATCCAGTTTGGGCTCAGATGGTCCGGCAGGTTCATGTTTTTCGATTTTTTCCGGTTTTTCATCACTAACCGGTTCGGTTGAAATGGATTTTCCTTTCTGCTTTGCGGACAGTACCTGAACGGCGTCCAGAATATCCTCATCACATTTCTCTGTTTTTGATGCCTGGATGAGCCGGTCGCATGAACGGGGGGTATCAATTCGTTCCAGTGCCCGGATTGCTTCCGATTTCAAGGCAGGGTCATCATAAAAGATGAATTCGGCAATATCATCGGTCAGTTGGTCAATCCGAAGTTTTCCGGCGGTTCGGATAATCTTGTTGAGCAGATCCCTGTCTGTTTCGTTAGACAGGATATGGCGGACCAGCGGGATGACCTGTGAGATCGTTTTTGAGTCTGCATTTTCAAAAAGGATCAACACAAAGCTGAAATTTAAATGGGCCCGGTCGATGACCAATTGGATCAGCCGGTCGTAAATGTCCGGGTCGCGGTTTTTGCTGTCGGTTAAAAAGGATAATAGGTGTAAGGCGGTTTTGTCCGGTGCCAGCGCCAGGATCTTAAGTACTTCAAGTTTTTTATCGATCTGTTTTGAAGATAAGTCTGCCAGAAGGTGTTTGGCACTGTCTATATTTCCGGCTTTCAACTGTTTTTTCAACGCTGGCAGATAGTTTTCCATATTCACATCCTCCCTTCATAAGTAGACATTTCGTTACTTTATTGAGTGAGTTCAAGCATGTTTATGTCATGTCCTTATTAAATCATCCGATTAAATATTCCGGTATCCGTTGGGGTTGTTTTTCTGCCACCGCCAGGTATCCTCACACATATCGGCCAGTGATTTTTTTGCCTCCCACCCCAATTCCTCTTTTGCTTTGGAAGGGTCGGCCCAGCAGGCGGCGATATCCCCGGGCCTTCGGTCCACAATTTTGTAGGGTACGGTTCGGTTGCTGGCCACCTCAAACCCTTTTACCATTTCAAGAACGGAAAACCCGTTACCCGTACCCAGATTATAAATCACAACCCCGGGATTTTTAAAAAGTTTGGGAAGTGTTTTGATGTGGCCGACAGCCAGATCCACCACGTGGATATAATCTCTCACCCCGGTTCCGTCCGGTGTATTGTAATCGTTCCCGAATATGTTGAGAAAATCAAGCGAACCAATGGCCACTTTTGAAATATAGGGTACCAGGTTGTTGGGAAGACCTCTGGGGTCCTCTCCTATTTTCCCGCTGACATGTGCCCCCACCGGATTGAAGTATCTGAGCAGGGCAATGTTCCAGTCCGTATCTGAGGCATGCAGATCCTGTAAGATCTCTTCGATCATCAGTTTGGTTCGGCCGTAAGGATTGGTGGCGGACAGGGGGAAATCCTCTTTAATGGGCAGGGTGGCCGGATCTCCGTATACGGTTGCGGATGAGGAGAATACCATGTTTTTGACCGAATGGGCACGCATAACATCCAGTAAATTCAAGGTGCCGGTAATGTTGTTGTGAAAATACGCCAACGGAATACGGACCGATTCTCCAACCGCCTTCAGACCGGCAAAATGGATAACGGCATCAATTTTGTGATCATTGAAAATGATATCGATGCCCTCTTTATCCAACAGATCTGTTTTATAAAATACAGGGGATTTGCCTGTGATCTCCTGAACCCGTTTCAGGGATTCATCACTGCTGTTACTTAGGTTATCCAATACAACCACATCATAACCATCATTGAGCAGCTCAACGCAGGTGTGGGTTCCGATATACCCTGCACCGCCGGTGACAAGAACCTTCATAGACAATCCTCATATTTTTTTAATTTCACAGATTTTTTTTTCGCTGTATTATTCAGGAAATTTCGGCAATGATTGCAATCTGCACAGAATTTATTACATTTAGTTACCACGTTAAGAAAGCCGGGATCAAGCCATTTATTTTCAATATGATACAGATCCGACATCCAGCAGGCGGCATCCATGATTTCAAGCAGGTTGCCGCTGTAGGATTCCTCTATATAAGCATCTATACATACGGATAAAAAACGCGGTCCCAGGGTTCGTCCGCAAAGTTTGATCGTATCTGCAAAGAGACGATACCTGCCGATGTCTTCAGGCCGGATAAACGGGGATTTGAAAAATCGCTCCGGGTGGTTGAAAAAGTAGGGATGGCAACCGAACTTACGATTTGTTGAAAAATTAAAATCCCGCGCCTCTCCTGTATTTGTCAAAGAAATGTGGGCATCGTGGGCCAGTTTAAACGGGCAGTGAAGGATACATCCTTCATTTGCCAACAATTCTATTTTAATCGATGGATACGTTTGACGAATGGTACCGGCGATTTTTTCAAGCCGGATTAAATCTCTGTTCAACGACCGGTCCAGAGTGATTTTTCCGGGCGGTTGAAAACCGGATTGTTCAATGAGTTCGAAAAATACAGCGGCTTTGTCAAATGTGTCAATCATGCAATTGATACCGGGAACTGCCTCCAGGCCGAAAATATCGTTTCGGCCCGTTGAGGCGAGTGCCGTCAGTAAATAGGCGTCGGAAAAGACAAACCCGGTAATGCCGGCATCGGTCATGAGAAACGATAGCCGGTCTGCCAGCTCTTCTAAAAATAACGGATCATGGCAATGGTCGGGACGGATAAACCGAGCGTTCAGCAAACAGTATTTTTTCACCGGTCCAAGCGCGTTCAAGCCATCACGGACCCTATTCTGGTCTGTTTTTATAAACCGCATACGGGCATCAAGAACCGGGCCTGAATGCAATGCAAAATAAACGGATTCAATGGCTGTGATTCGTTCGGATAAAAATCGGGTATATGCTGAATCCGGAATAAACGGGACGGATAATTTCATCTCTTTACTTTACACGATGTCTACCCCATAAATCAACCTGCAATACAATGGAAACAGGCTGAGTAGCCTGTATGATGAAATCTTTTTCGCCACAAACCAGCATATAGACCGTAAAGTATTTTATAAATATTGCAAAATGGGGTATCGGGTCATTGACAGGCGCAATTGGCATGGTTAAAATTAGGCTGTTCAAACAAAAAAGGTTTGAAATTAAAATAAATCTTAAGGAGAGTAATACAATGATTGAGTTGACAGATCCTGCAAAAACGCAGATCAATGATTATTTCCAAGGGCGGGAACCCACCCCCATTCGCATTTTTCTCAACTCCGGCGGCTGAGGCGGCCCTTCACTTGCCATGGCTCTGGATGAGCCAAAAGATACCGATGATCAGTTTGACGTGAAAGGCCTGAAATTTGTTGTTGATAAGGAATTTATGGAAAAAGCCGAAACAATTAAAGTCGATTTTACCGGCATGGGGTTCCACCTGGATTCAAGTATTGATCTGGGAGAATCCGGTTGTGGAAGTTGTGGTTCCGGCGGTTCCTGCGGCGACTAAATAATTCGCAGTTTAATATAAAAAAGGGCTTGGGGTCAGTATCTATGCCAAGCCTTTTTTGCATTCTCGGGCTCATGCACAGTGGTGCCGGCACTTGAGAACGTGAATCGTTTTCTTATCCGGTTCGGACGGGTTCTCGGGCAGTGACGGATTCGGTATTTTATGCGTACCGTAAAACGGGGTATTTTCAATGCCCGTGTTATTTCAATGCCCGTGTTATAGGCTCTTACCATCAGCAATTCCAGATCGATTACAACCTCTATATTGTATGCCAACAACCTGATTAACGGGCATAATCTCTCCACAAAATTAAAGTTCTGCCACCTATATCCCGAATGGAGAAGATAGACCGTCATAGAGTAGGGCTGCTTGATCATTCGACTCTATCATGGTAGTCTGTTCCAACGGGTTGAACTCTTTATTTTAGCAGGATATTGACATGAAAAAAAATACGGTTTGCATGGTTTCATTCCTGTTGGGGCTGACGATTGTTTGGGGTACATTTTTTTTATCCGGCTGCGGTGAAAAGGAAAAAAATCAACGGGAAATAGCCGTGGGTAACTGGACCCAGATGAGAAACAGGGCTTATATCCTGCTGATCACCAATCCGAAAGGGGAGTGGAATTCATCGGTCAGAATCGCAGATGCCACGGAAAAGATTGTTCAATCCAAGGGGAAGGCATCCGGTACCTGGCATATCGAAAATGATCAGATGATTTTTACGGTCACCGAGTCTGATATTGAGACGGTATGGAAGAAAAATTCCACCAGTTTTCAAGATATTGTTGAATTGTCTGAAACAGTGATGCAGCTCAGAGAGGAATCCGGCCGCCTCAGTGTATGGAACAAGACGACTCCCCGGAAATCTGCCGCTGCAGAAGAGAATTTGAATCAAATAATCGACATGGGTCCTGTGGTGGTTAATCTGAATAAGAACCGGTCTAGTGATAAAGACCGGTATCTTTGTATGGATCTGAAGCTGGTACTCAATGAGTTGATGCCGGATCAGTCACCTCCTCCGATCCACCCCAAAGCCCGGGAGGCGGCCATCATTTTTTTAAGCTCTCTTGTATTCGATAACGTAAAAGACTTTGACCGGATTAAAGAACAGAATATTAAGTTAAAAGACGTGCTCAATCCCTATCTGGAAGGGATCATCAAAAGGGTTGACGTGGCCCATGTCATTGTGGCATCGGATATCGGGAAAGTGGAAGAGTTTATTATCGAGCACACACTGGCCGAAGAACCGGCCCCTGAGGAGGGTGAACAAACCGAAAACGGTGAAGAGCCGGATCAAGAGACGGAATAAACAAAAAAATAAATAGAACCAATCAAAAAAATCTGACTAATCTTTGGATCTGCTGACAAGTAGTATCCCTTTTTTGATCCGTATCCTGACCTGTTCACGGGCAAAACAATTGCTGATACCCAGCGAGGAACCCATTTCAATCCGCGCCTCTGACAACGGATATTCAAATCCTTCCAGCGTGATGCCGGTCACTGTCCGGCTCAACGGCAGAATGGAGAGAATTTCTCCTTTTTTCCCGTTAAGCGTGATCTGATCCCTGATCCGGTCGTGGATAACCAGCAGCTCATTGTTTGCATTGATAACCCGGCCGAAAATTCCTTTGTCAGCCAGTTTTTTTAATAAAAAAATATTGGCAAGGGTATGATCCATGCGCGAGCCGATTGCACCCAGAAGAACCACTTCATTTACATTCTGATCAATTGCCCATTCAACGCATAATTCGGTATCGGTCAGATCTTTTCGGGCCGGGAATTCAATGATTTCAACTTTTTTTTCAATCAGAAATGCCAGATCATCTTGATGGATGGAATCAAAATCACCCATCAGAACATTGGGGCGTATATTTAAACTCCGTAAATGCCTGGCCCCGCCATCGGCGCAGACAATCAACCCTCCCGATTTAAGAATCCGGTTGATCCGGGGGGTCGGAACCAGTTCTCCGCCCGCAATAATGACGCATTTCACAACGGGTTAGACTCCAAAGAACAATTTGATGGGTCGAACAATTTTTTTTGAGTTTCCGGTGGTGCCGTTAAGATTTTCAATGGATGCTCCCCTGTTGTGCCGACGCTCCGGAACCACTTCGGCGATCTGTTCTGAAATCACCGTATGCCACAGCCGTGAAAATAAAAGGACCGGAGCCTTAAAATTGAATTTACAGATGTTCAGTTTTATGTCTAAGGACATATAATAGTCTGTTGTGTGTGTCAACAAGAACGGTTTCACCTGATCCACCATACGGCACCTTGTTGATGGCCAGGGATGGTATGAAAACCATGACTCAAACCATATATACGAAAATTTGATGGTGGGTTTGGGTTTTCTTTAAAGCGGCTATTTTGCCGCTGCCACCCCTTTTTTTTCATCCACCCGGGTGAGAACCAGCCCGCCTGCAATAAAAAAGAAGACAACCACACTCACACCGACCCGTTGTGAATCAAACCAGCCTGTCAACAGCCCCAGCAATAATGGCCCCATAAACGCCGTCAATTTTCCGGAGAAGGCAAAAAATCCAAAGAACTGATTGGTTTTATTTTTCGGAACAAACCGGCCGAGAAGGGAACGGCTGGCAGACTGGTTGGGGCCGGCAAACAGACCCACCAGGATACCGGCAACCCAGAACCATGCTTTGTTCGGTGCACACACGGCAATCAAAGATGCCACGGCCAGTGCAATATTGCTGATCTGAATCGTTTTTTTCCCCCCGATACGATCATCGATAAATCCCATGGCAAGGGCCCCGATTCCGGCACAGACATTGATCATGATCCCGAAAACCATAATTTCATTAAACGAGAACCCAAAGGTCCCGGCGGCATAGATACCGCCAAAGGCAAAAATGGTGATAAGTCCGTCGTTGTATAAAAGCCTTGCAACTAATAAGATGACGATCTCCCTGTACCGGCCCAGCTCCCTGATGGTCGTTTTGATATCAGAGATCCCCCGGGTCAACCCCTTTTGTAAAGAGACGGAACCGCCTTTTCCCGGTTGCCTGACAAAGACGAACAGGGGAATGGAGAACAGGCCAAACCAGACCGCAACCAGAAGGGTGGTCGCCCGAATATGCTCCCCTGCCTGTTTTGAAAGGCCAAACCAGGGAATTTCCGGGCTGACAAAACCGATCATGGCAATCACCATGGCGATTAATCCGCCGATATAACCAACCCCCCATCCGATTCCTGAAACGGTTCCGATTTTTTCTTTGGGTGCGATATCGGATAAAAACGCATTGTAAAACACATTGGTCAATTCAAAGGCAATGTTGGAAACGATAAAAAAAACAAGGGCCGGAAAGATCTGGCCGGGGCCGAAAAAATAGAGCATGGCACTGGCAATGATCGTGATGATGGTGGAAATGAATAGAAAAAGTTTCCTTTTACTCGTCTGATCGGCAATCGCACCGAGCACAGGGGACAATAATGCAACGGTTATGGCGGTCAGGGTCACGGCCCAGGACCATAGAGTTGTGCCGGTGATTTCGTCCGGTGCAATGGATTTTACAAAATAAGTGCCGTAAATAAAGGTCAGCACCAGGGTGGTATAGGCGGAATTGGCAAAATCAAACAAGACCCAGCTGATAATTTCCCTTTTATTTTTTAAAGGACGGTCGTCGGTCGGTTCCATAAACAATCCTATCGGTTTGAACGGGTTATCTCTTTGATTAACATGCGCCTGAGCCCGGGACGGTTGTACCAGAAACGGAACGCTTGTTTCGACAGGTCGGGCCGGAAGAATGACCAGGCCGGATCGGATCGGATCTCTGCTCTTTTTTGATTTGACTTGATAGCGGATTCGAGTTTGCCCAACAGATGAACCGTCTGTTGAACCGTATTCTCGACCAGACGATCGATCGTCGTTGTCAACGGTTTTCCGGTTTTAGTGTCTCTGTAATAGAGTGTATTACGGAAAAACGAGAGCCGGAAGGGCCGTGCCGACGGATAAAACAGCGCTTCAATGCTCCCTGGAATACCGAGTCCGTACTGATGAAGGGATTTGATGATTTTATAAATAAATCGGTTTTTGAGGATTTGGTTTGCCAACAGATACTCTTTTACCGCCAGTTTGATTGAAAGGCGTTGCCTGTTTTTCTCAAGAGAAAAAAGCCGTTCAAATAAATCGACTAATTCTGTCGGTGAAATCTCCAATTGGATCATGATCCGGTTCAGATCCGTTTTTTTTTGCCTGACGCTGTCTGTTATAAAATAAAAATCAAGGGCTGTCTCAAATGCCCTGTGCCTGGCGGTTGCACCAACGTGCAAATCGTCATGCCCGCAAAAATAATAGATCATGGGGTGAAAGACCGTATCCGTGGCCATATGAGAGAGCAGACCACCGGTAAAGGCAAGCGTTTTATCTTTGTCATGGCCGTTTATTCTTAAAAGGTTGAAAACCGGATCAAGACAGGATGAATCACTGGTATGAAAGGGCTTGGTCAATTTTTGAGTGGATCGTAAATCCGGTCCCAGAAGATAATAATAGAAGGTATCCGGGGCCACGGCTCCGTATAGGAAAAGGTTGGGGCATCCGGATATGGCCCGGGAAAAGAGACTTTGATCCGGCAGTTTTTCAACCACCGACCGGGCGATTGATATGTGGGCAATTTCTTTGGGCATGGGTGAGATCTCCTTAAAATCCGGGTTTGCAGGGTGTGATCCGATAATCAAATATTTAACACACCCCTTTCTTGCCCATGTCCGGCCCTGGGCCATCTGTTGCTGTAAAACGGTTTGAGGCGTGTGGGGGATTTCTTTTCAAGCCAGGTGTTTCATAAAGGTTTGCCGGGTACGGTGAAATCCATCCAAATCTAGACAACCATTATACTGCTTTTTATAGAGATTGTAATATACAAAATGTCAATAAAAAATATTCAGGCCTTTTTGGGCGGTCGGCTAATACAAATAAAACCGGGCCGGGAAATGTCCGGGATAAATATCAGGCTTATCCTCAACGTTGCATAAAAATTTTATCATAAAAGATGAAATCAGTTGGCGGTACAATAAACGCTTTGAATTTAAAGATGCTTTCAAGACTTCATCATAAGTGGGTTCCGCCATTTCATCTTTTTTCAGAAATTCTTACCCTCCGGGAAAAGCGTGAAGATTCCATTTTCTTCGTTTCCAAGGTTTTGCGGTAGAGTACTACAGCGGCAACCCTGGCGCCTTGAAGATAGAACCTTCACGCTTTTTGCAACGATGAGGTTTATATTGATAGAGATATGATTCATCGGGGACGGATCTCAAATGCATTGAGTACACCGTGGCAACTGCAGGCCGTGCTCAGCAGGACCGGTCCGGTGGCGGCCGATACCGCCTCAAGGGCGGTAAACAGAGCTGCCGGCCTGAAACCGCCGACTCCCGGTGCCAGCTTCCGGCTTTTTACAACAATGGACGGTATCTCTTCATTGGTTAACCGTTCCAGTTGCTCATAGAGTAAACAGGGTCTGGGTTTACCGGTATGGGTACAGTTTCCCGACGGTTCCGGACAGTCCTCCGGGCATAGAAAATCGACAATACTTGAATAAACCTGGGATCCTGAACCGTGCATGACATTGGGAATCTGTATCAGCACCGAATCGGGAACGGGAATCGGATCAATCGTGTATGCCGCAGTCAGGCGTGCCTTCACCCATTCGTATGTGAGATGAACCGGTACAACCGGTACAATCCAGTCCGGAAATGCCGGGTCAGTCAAAGACCGGTTCAGAAATGAAATGCCGTCCATGCACACGGATTGAAACGACCGTTTTTCCATCTCGGAGCAAACGGCCTGATCCCGGTCCACGACAACAATGCGGGCTGCGGGGTGTTTTTGTCTCAGGGCTTCGGCCGATATCAGACCAAATTTTCCGCCGCCGATAATCCATAGGGTGGGTGGGTGCGGATTTGTCGGAGCCATAACATATATCTTCTTTTATTATATTGATTGATCGAAAAAAATATTCTGTATATGGTTGATCAGCCTAAGACAAGAGCAACGGTTTTGTCAAGATCGGTTGGGGTTGATCCTGATCCACCATACGGTCCCGCCTGCTGCGTTGTCTGCGGTTGTTCCTCCCTGCGGAGTATGAATTATAAAAAGTTGAATATACGGATAAGTTTCACGATCAGGTTTTTAATGTAATAAATTTACTGTTGCATTTTCGATCCGGTAATGATTATGTCCATATAGTTGATCAAAGGTAATTGATCCCGGTCTATTTCATTTAGTCGGAGGTCATTCAAATAATCAGAATATACGGTCAACAGTTGAATAATAAAGTCATATTATAATCTAAAACAAATTAGGGAGGATTCATGTTACCAGTTTGCCCTAAACCCAATTGTGATAATACAAGCTTTAAAGCCGTAAAGGCGAATATCAAGGATGTGAATTTTCAATATTTATTTATCTGCTGTGATCAATGTGGAACTATTGTTGGAACAACTGAACAGAACTACACTCCTGAAGTTGTTCAACGTTTAGCTAATAAATTGAAACTTGGTCCTTTAGGGTAAACAAGTATAAAATGGATTATATAATTTTCAAATTATAACTATGCTGTTGCAAAGAACACGCAAAAGACCGTGCATCCCTGAGCTGCCAGTTGGGCGAAAACAATGGAGGAATTGATGAAGAGAAAAATTTTTGCGATTGTGTTGGTTTTTTTATTTCATGCGGGAATCGCAGTAGCAACTGATGATCCAAAAAATATTGCCGGTTATGGAAAAACAACTTGGGGGATGAACCCTGATGAAGTCGTTAATGCCGAAACACCCAGAGCCGTGAAATTAGAGAAACCAGAGAAATTTAAAAATGGTCTTGGTATTGTAACTATAAAGGAGATTCAAATTGGAGTGACAAAATTAGTTGTCAAATTCCTTTTTGATGAGTCGAGACAACTACATCAAGTAAACCTTGTAAATAAGGAGAAGAAGAACCTCGGAGTTAACGCCTTGTCGTTTTCCTCATTAGAGAAACTTCTAACGGAGAAATATGGTTCACCTACATATAAAGATGGAACTCGCGTCGTTTCTTGGAAATTGCCAAAGACTACCATTGACCTTTCACATCTCAATATCCCTGGTTTAATATCTCAAGTAACAGTTAGTTATAAACCGACAACGGCAAGTGGAAATGCAGCGAAAGATCTTTAGCCTGCTAACGCTGAAACACTCATTTCTACCGAGCGGCGTCGCTAACAGTTATTTTTATACATTAATATCCTATCATCGAAGGTTTTCCAAAGTGAGGATTATGAATGTTAAAATGTGGCGAGATACTCTGGAATAGTTTTTCTATATTGAAAATGATAAGATGGGCAATATTTGCAGAGATAAGGTAGTCTGATGTAAATTTTCCAGTTATTACCACTACTATAAACCAAGATCTATACAATGAAAAAGTTGTATAAACCAGAAAACGAAATGGAATTATCATTAATCAAAAGTATTTTTGACGGTGAAGGTATTCATTATCATATTCTTAATGATCATTTCGGTTCTTTGCATATTGGTCCTCAAATTGATTTCTACAATGCAAGAATACTCATGGTACACGAGAGTCAGTACGCCAAAGCAAAGGATCTTATAGCTTATTATATCAACAATACAAGAGAAGAAATCACCGTACCATTTAAATCTCAATATTCAATAGCTGATAAAATCAGAATGATAATAGAAGTAATTTTATTTGGATGGATTGTTCCAAGAAACAGAATCAATAAATAAAATGGTTTATACCAAAATTCCCGGCAAATCCCCCGTAAACATAAAATCCTTGTACGCGGCCACTGAAATCCGGCGTTGAAAAGTACATTATTATACTTTAATATCCTTACAGCTTTAGTAACTGCGAACCTGTTATCACAATTGGGAGATACGCCATGAAAGAATATATCGTCTACCAGGTGGATGCGTTTACCCGGACCCTTTTTAAAGGCAACCCGGCAGGGGTGGTTTTAAACGCCGACGGCTTGTCCGATGCGGCCATGCAGCGGATCGCCAGAGAGCTTAATAATTCGGAAACTGCCTTTTTATTTTTGCCGGATGACCATACCTGTGACGGCATGATCCGGTATTTTACACCGACCGTGGAAGTCCCCACATGCGGTCATGCGACCGTCGCCGCCATGTATGCAATGGCTGTGGAGCAGGGTTTGGGATCCCGTGTTTTTCGGATGAAGACCCGGATCGGCGTTCTGCCGTTTGAAGTCTTAAAGACCGGCAGGGGATACAAGGTTGTTATGACCCAAGGAGAGATTAAAATCAGTGACCCCTTATCTGAAACAGATAAAAAGCAATTGCTCGGTCTTCTGGGATTAAATTCAGGTGATATTGACACCAGATGCCCGGTTCAGATCGCATCCACCGGTCATGCCAAAGTCATGATCGGTATTACGGACAGGGAACGGCTCAACAGCTTAACGCCCGACTTTAACGGGTTGAAACGATTCAGTCGGACCATTGATTGTACGGGCTACTTTGTATTTACACTCCAGTCAGACACGCCGGATATTCTTTCCCACGGCCGAATGTTTGCACCTGCCATCGGTATTGATGAAGATCCGGTCACCGGCAATGCCAACGGGCCGCTGGGTGCGTATCTGGTGCACAATAAAATTGTGGACACGGCCACCGATTGTCTCTGTTTTAAAGGCAAACAGGGGGAGAGCCTTGAACGGGAGGGAATCGTCGAGGTTAAAGTTGACATAAAAAACCGGCAGCCTGTACAGGTACGGATCATGGGGGAGGCAGCCATTGTGTTTAGAACATCCATTCAGATAGAATCAGATCAGATAAGGATAAGCAAATGAAACCATCGGTTGAAACCCGGGCAAATACCACTGAAAACAGTCCTGCCGTCATATTTGAAAAACAGTCCAGGGCCTTTGCCGAACAACCGTTAATACCGTATGAACAACGGTTGGCGATGATAAAAAAAATTGAAGAGATTATATGTGAAAACGACGATTTGATCTGCCGGGCCATTTCCGGTGATTTTGGGAATCGGTCTTACGATGAAACCAAACTGCTCGAAATCACACCTTGTATTACCGGTTTGCGTCATACGGCAAAACAGCTTAAAAAATGGATGCGCCCTCAAAAGCGCCACATCTCCAAACTCTTTTTCGGGGCCGAGAATGTGGTTGTGCCCCAGGCAAAAGGGATCGTCGGCATTATTGTTCCATGGAATTACCCGCTTTTTCTGGCCATCAGCCCGATGACAAGCGCCATAGCTGCCGGTAACCGGGTCATGGTCAAACCGGCAGACAATTCCATGGCGTTATCCCGGCTGCTGCAGGAAAAATTCTCTGAAAAGATATCCGGGGATCTTATCTCTTTCCTACCCGGGGCAGACCCGTCGCAATTCTCCTGCCTGCCCTTTAATCATCTGGTGTTTACCGGATCAGCCCGGGTCGGAAAAATCATCATGCGTCAGGCTTCCGACACGCTGACACCGGTGACCCTGGAACTGGGCGGGAAATCACCCACCATCCTGGCGGATGATTTTCCCGTTAAAACGGCGGTGGAACGCATTATGTTCGGGAAATTGATCAACTCCGGACAGACATGCGTGGCCCCTGATTATCTGTTTGTGCCGGAGCACCGGCTGGAGACGTTTATTGAACTGACCAGGCAGGTGGTGGCCAACCGATACCCGGATATCCAAAGCAGGGATTATACAAGCATTATTGATCAAAATGCATTTTCACGTCTGATGACCACTCTGGAAGATGCCGGGCAGAAAGGCGCCCGGATCATTCAACTGATTCCCGGTCCCCGGTCGGATGAAAAATTAAAAAAAATATCACCGGTCCTTTTGACCGGTGTGACGCCGGACATGACCATTATGAAAGAGGAGATCTTCGGTCCTTTTCTGCCGGTCCTTCCCTATAAAAAAATCGATACGGTGATTGATTATATTAATCGGCATGACCGTCCTCTGGCCTTGTATCCGTTTTCAAATAACCGAAAATTTATTGACCGGGTGCTTGGTCAAACCATCTCCGGCGGGGTCTCCATCAATGATTGCACCCTGCAGGTGGCCCAGCATGATATGCCGTTCGGCGGTATCGGCACCAGCGGGATGGGCCATTACCACGGATATGAAGGGTTTGTTGAATTTTCAAAACTCAAACCGATTTTCAAACAGGCCAAATGGCCGTTCCCGATCCAAATTCCTTTTAACCGGTTTTTGGATCAGGGATACCATTTCTTAAAAAAGACAAAGTGGATTTCCTGAAAAACGGTCAGAAAAACAAATAAAACAATTAACCTCATCGTTGCAAAAAGCGTGAAGGTTCCAGCTTCAAGGCGCCAAGGTTGCCGCTGTAGTACTCTACCGCAAAACCTTGGGAACGAAG
>JANQML010000228.1 GCA_028280105.1 Desulfobacula sp.
CAGAACCGCTCTTTGGCAATGGTTTTTCCCAGGCGCTGGGCACCGGTGAAAGAGGGCAGGGACCGGCTGGTCTCCAGGTCACCGTCCACAGGGGTGATGGTCTTTAAAAACCCGGTACCGGCCGGTGTTGAAAGGGTTTTACCCAGGCCGTAGGCATAGAGCAGGGCAAAATGCTGGGGCTGGGCCTTGGGAAAGTTCAGGGTTAAATTGGCGGTCTGGCCCAGGCTGTAGAGGGTATCTGCCTCTTCCTTGCCGGTGAGTTCATCGGTGTTGCTCTCTTTTCGCATGTCCAGGCCGATGATATCCCCCACAGATGCCAGAAGGGAGAGATCCAGGGCCTGGGGCTCGTTGATGGCGGCCTCCCTGTTATAGGCCGACACCGCGATAATGTTATGGTTTGCTCTGATTGAACGCATTTGTTTACTCCTTTTTTAAGGTTTTTTTAAGCGAATCGTTGATTTACGCTTCTCTTTCGTGAAAAAATCTTAGCCCGACAAATCTTCAGGCGTTACAATACCCGGATTATCCAGCAGCTCATAGGCCATCCAGCCGGTCGTCTTTTTCCCGTTGTCATGGGTGGCCACGATGGAAATTTTACGAATCGTATTCCGGCTTTCGCGAATCCGGTTGATTTCGCCGTCCACCTCGATTACCCCGCTGGGTACCGGCGGAAGGATCGGGGTCCAGTCTTTCAGCACCGCGTTATCCTTATCCACGATCCGGTACTTCACCGCTTCAACCGATGCCGCGATCTCTCCGGCACTGTTCCGGCACTCAAAGGGGTGTTTGGAGTGTGTGCCGTCCGGCACTTGGATCATAGCGGCCATGATCAGGCATTCCCTTCGGTAATCGACCCTGAGTTCACCCGGATGATCCCCCCGCCGGAGATTTGGGTGTCGTTGAGCAGAATATCGGCGTCATCCTGAAAGGTCAGGGGGACTGCGGCGGCACTGGCGGTTGCATTGACCGACAGGGTGACCTGTGTCCCGGAATCCACGGACACCACCGTTGCCCCGTCAGGAATCCCGGCGCCGGAGACCTGCATGCCGGCATCGATCTTTGTTGTATCCGGCAGATTGCTGATCACGGCACTGCCGACGGCCGTGTTCCCGTCCTCTGTAAATCGTTTGCCCACACTGCAGTCAAACACGAAATTATCATCTCCGTCCGTGATCCGGCCCCAGGTGGCCACACCGGTGGCAGCGGCATTGTTCTCATCGGCAAATGCGGAAAACGTCAGCACGCCGGCTGCGGGATTCGGTGCACACGGATCTGAGCACCGCACCGTTCCCAAAAGCGTGGTGGCCGTTCCCCCGGTGGCCGGACGGGCACCGGTGTAAAACTTAATCTTTCCGGCAGTGAGGGATGCATCAATGGCATCTCTTATGTCGGTTAAGTATCCGTTTCTCAGGGTTAAGTTAATTCCAAGTGTCATCAGTAACTCCTTTATTTATGTTAGTTGATATTTTTATTGTTCCAAACGCCGGTTCAGGGAAAGCCACCGGACCGCTCTGAACGGCCACAGGAAAAGCCACCGAACCGCTTTGGACGGCCATGCCGATCCGGGAGACGGGTTCCGATCTTGAGATCTGCAACAGTTCCAGCCTCGGCAAAGACGAATTCGTGGCCAGATCGCCGGACACCCCTGTACTGGCGAACAAGGCCGTATTAAAACGGGCTGTAACGGCGGAAAACGATCCTTCACTCACTTTCGGCACCTCATGACCGTCAAGATTTCCAAGCAATTGTGCCGTCACCGAAACCTCGGAAGCCAGGTCACCGGAAAAACCGGATCTCCCGGCCTGGTGAAGGAATGGGTTTACAGATGCGGCATCCAGTCCGCCGCCCGCACCGGACCGGCCGTTGAAACCGGCTGTCATGCCTGTGGCTGATGACAGGCTACCGTTTACAGGCGATAAACTTTTCCCGGCCTGGAAGTTGTAGAACTCAGCAAAAACACTATATGTGTATCGAGCATTAGAAGATGTCCAGGTTGCCGTTTGATCGGTTAATGCTGATTCAGAAACACGTGATTGAACAAGATTGTTATGAGGACTGTATTCATTCGTATACCCGGTCGCGGGCGTAATTACTCCAGCGGTAGAATTGCATTGCGTAGCTGTGATAATTATACATTCAGCGTTAGTATCTACTGCAGGATCTGCGCATGGATGAGATGTTGAATCTGTTTCATCAATATAAGTATCCGTGCTTCCCAATGAATCGACACCACTTAACTCAAAAACAATAATACTAAAACTTGCGGTTGCTACATTAATGGTACACGTAACAGTTGTATCACCAGAAGCTACATTCAAAGCATATTCAATTTCGGCATGTCTTGCTGTACCTGCTCTTCCTGAACTAATCCAACTATTTGATTTATTATCGGAAAAAGTAAAAATTCTTATAGCAGAGTTTCTTTGTAACACACATCCAACTAAAATATTTCCTGCTGTAACACCAGTCATTGTGACCTGAAGGGAAGAAACACCGGCTCCACTTGCAGTTTTTTTATTAACAATTACAGGAGTAACCATTATTCATAATCCACTATTATTTCATATTCAAATTGTCGGGTAGTCTGAACAGTTACATAAACGTCAGAGACTGTTTCAGGAAATGGATCTACTGTTGCGGACGGACTGCTCATAATAACGTTTTCATCATTGCCCCCATGCCAGTCGAAGCCGAAAAGATGCCCGCCGCCGGTTGCATCGTATATTTGACATGAAAGGGAATTATCTGTTTTTATCCTTTCGGCTTCAGGGATATTTATCGATACCTGTATCATTTAAGTTTGACCCTTTCTGTTTTTTCATAGACGGTTATATACACCTTTCCGTCATCGCCTTTTTTGGCTTTTTTCTCTGTTTGATCTTTGATTTTGATTTTCTTTTTTAACTTTTGACTCATTCCGATTTATCCTCCAGAAAATTGATCGTGATTTCTCTTCCGGTTGATGGGGTAAACGAACCACCAAAGGCATTTTAATGCCGGTTAACCATTCGTTCCCCATGGTTAAACTGATTCAAAGTGCATACGCCTTTAACTTATAACGGTTGATATCTCTATTTTTCCAAATTCAGGTCCAGGGAAAGCCACCGACCCGCTTTGGACGGCCATGCCGATCCGGGAGACGGGTTCCGATTTTGAGATCTGCAACAATTTAATTCCGAGTGAAGTGGGTTCTGCATCCAATTCACCCGAGATACCGAGTTGTCCGTTTTGTTGCAGGGATGTCCTTATAAATGCAGTATCCAGTCCGCCGACAATACCGGATTGACCGCTAAGGTTTGCAGTCATACCCATTTTTGATGCCAGCTCACCGATTATTGGCAATACAGACCCTTGTGGGACATCATCAGGAACCAAACCCGCTGACATATAAAAACAATTATCAACACCATCAATGCTGTTATCGTCTGCTGCCAGCCCGGCAGATATGTAATATTCGTTTGCCATATTAATTCCTTGGAATGGGTATTGCCGTTCGCCGCAAAGACGCATCCGGCCGTAAATTAAAGTCTTTTGACCCGGTGGAAATGCTTGTGTAGCCTTGATTGACGTCACCCTGATTCTCCATATTGGTACCCATGCCATCTACAAGGATCTCAATATCATCAACCGTGACATTTTGAATATTGACCCCGTTATCCTGGAAATAGTTCCATCCGTGGATCAATGTATGCCCTTTAAGGTCGGCTCCGGCTCCGGTATGATTGGTCACCCTGCAACCGATGAGGTACCGTTGTCCGGGCGAATCTTCCCCGTCAAAGCCTGTGGTTCCGTTGCCGTCGATGACACATTGAAGATACATCTCCCGATCTTCTGACCGGTGAACACCACTGACCGTATTATCAATGATCAGGCACCCGGTAAAATTGTTGTTGCGTCCGATATAACCGTTAATTCCTGCCTGTGAATTGTCATGAAAGCTGCAGAACAGAAACCTTTGGCTGAATCCTGCCGTAACGCCGTCAACGCTGTTGTTATAAAAGGCACATCGGATAAAAAACGCATCATTGTTCCGGTAAAAATTGCCACCATTCCCACCATTTTGGTGGAATGAACAATTGTTCCAAAACCAGTGTTGACTCGAATTCCCATTGGCATTTACACCGTGGGACACGGCATTCTTAAACTCGATATTCTCCATTGAAAAATAGTTCATGCCGGCCGCGATATTCAAACAGTAAGGGGCCGTCATACTTGCGTCCAGAACAAACCTTGTGCCGTTCACCGCGCCTGCTGCATTACATCCGATGAACTTTATGTATCCATTGGTCCAGTCACCGGAATTCATGTCCACATCAATGCTCACAGCCAGGGTCTGGGTTCCCCGGCAATAGACCGTATCTCCGGCAGCAGCCGTATCAAAGGCGGTTTGAATATTAATCCATGCATTTGCCCAATCCGACCCGTTATTCAGTCCAGACGCCTGCGGATCCAGATAATAAATCGTCATACCGTCATATCCTTATATTCGTAAATGGTATCGATCACCTGTCCGTCAAGAACGATCTCGTCCTTAACCGTCATATGACTGCATTCAACCGGGCAGGCGGGCAGGCCCTCTTTGACCAGGTGCGGGTGAAGATGGGAGCACCGGGAGACCTGGGTCCAGTTCCCCCCTTCAACCGTCCATCCCGGCTGTTTTTTTACATTGGTGAAATTCCCGCCGCTTATCGTAAGCTGTTTCCCTTTTAAAATTTCAGTGCGGGGAAATAACTGGGTGAAATTCCCCGATTCAATCACTAATCCGTCCGGGATATCCGGATCCTGAAAAGAATAATTAGCCATCATTTCCTCCGAAATAGGTATCAAGACAGAGATAAGCCCGGTGGGCAAGCACCAGCACCGGATCTTTCTGATCTTTAATCCATGTCTGTTTCTGCTTTTTTGAAAGCCTGTCCCAGAAGGTTTTCCGTTCATCAAGGATAGACCGGAAAAGACCGATTTCCTTTCCAAATTCAACGGCTTTTACTGCCTGGCTGCTTAATTCAATTGTCATTACTTATTATCCTTTATAATCTTTAAACACCCAAAAGTCCGCCGCTGCCCGGATACCGTCAACCTTTGGGTATGGAATAATTCTAAAAATCATGATTTCAGAAACCTCGCCTTAACAGACAAACAAGCTGCATAATACCGGGCAAGCTGGTCATTTCCTTCGGTTATTAAAACAGAATCCCCTGAATTGATTTTAACCATGGCATCATTGAAATCTGCCGTCGGAGGATAGGCCCATTGTCTTAACATCTCATAATTTTCAAGTCGCCACTGAACTATCGTTGTGGCAGACCCGAAATAAAATTCACCATCCATAAAATTTTGGATGACGTGATCCAGAATAACATCAGGTTCGTGAATGTTGTCCATTATATCGCTTAATGTTGTCATATTACGCCCCTATGGCTGGCCAGTTGACTGATCCGGGTAAGATCCGGCGCACATGTGTCTGAACACTGTACTGTGTCCAAAAGGGCGGTTGCTGTACCCCCGGTCCGTCGATAACACACTGAAGATACGCCTGAAAGTGTTGCTGCGCCCGATGTAGCCGTTGATTCCGACCTGTGAATTTTCGTGAAAAAGACAGAAGAGGATCCTCTGGTCTTTAAACGTGGCCTAAAAAAAATCATAATTTTAACCTCCGATTGCGATGTATCCCAGAGAACCGGTTGTAATAACTGACCCCCCAGCCAACGTGCAGGTAATACTATCTAATTCACCCCAGCTTTCCCAAGCATGGCCATCAATGTAAAGCTGCCAAACAATATTTGCATGCCCAGTTATTTCGACATATAAGCGAACGTATGCAATATTCTTTGAAGTAGTCGGCGTGGATAAAGAGATGGTCTGATAATTAGCCCCGGCAACTACATATGTTGGTGAATAGGAAGTGTAGTGCCAGGCACCATTGGTCCAGTACCGAAGCCTTGCTCTCATATTAACGTAATAACTATTGTAGTCCCCACTATCCCACTTACGGTGACATCCTTTAATTCTTACTGAAGCTGTAATTTTCCGAGTATTATTAGGCGGGGAATATGAGGCCGTATTTGCCGTCTGACTAGCACTATAACAACGTCTATTGACTATAACGTTGGCTGATCCGTCACCTGTTTCCAGTAAGGATTCACCTTTAAATCGATAAACCCCATCAGAAACCAACTCTACATTTGTAACACCGGTTCGCATCTTCTGCGACTGGTTTGAAAAGGAAGCATTGTAAGTTAATATTTCAGCCGGGCATACCCAAATGGACGGGGTTGATGCCCAATATCCGGATAAAGTTTTCCAAGTATGAGAAGCGACTGATCCTATATCAATCCGTTTAAGGGATTTAACTTCTCGAAAGCCATTTGCAATAAATTGATAAAAAGAGATATCCCCGGAGTGTATATGACAGTAATCACCAGAGGCTCCATTACGAATAACAATTCCACTTTCAGGGTGAATTTTTCCACCGTCTATTTTCGTGTTGTCTGATGCGTGGCGGATATCAGAATCATCGGTGCCGAACGGCTGATATGCCGGGGGAACGGTCTGATCCGGATGCACCTCGGAAAACATCACGTTGGTGAAAAAAGCGTAAGAGTCATTTTGTCCGGGCACGGTATCATGCTTTCTTAACAACAGCCGGGCTGTTGCCGAACCACTCGGCGCCACGTCAATCATGTGAAGTCGCTTATAACCTGATAACAGCTTCCCACCCGATGCTTCCTGGTCGTTCGTGCGAACGGCAAGGGTGGGATAGGCCCAGCGGACATGGTTTCCAGAGGCGTCATACCATCCAATATGAGTTATGATTTTACAACGGTGTGCCCCGGTGTAAACACTGAAACAGTACGTTTTACCGGCTTCAACCGGTATATATCCGGCAGGTGTCAGCCTTAAATCTTTGAATGCCTCAGGATCACCTTGCGATCCGGTTTGTTGGATGTATGCTGCATGACCGTTTACCGGTTTCCAGGTGTCATTGAGGTCCACTCCCACCTGGACGTTGCTGATTGGGCCACCATGATGCCAGAGGTTCAAACCGGCGCTGAATCCGGAATTGGGGCATAAATTGGCACCGTTTATGTTTTGCCCGTAATCCGTGACATCTGCACCAGGCTCAATACCGTCAAGCTTATCGCCGGCAATGCCATCCAAATCCCTAAGAGACTTTGGTCTGTCAGAGAAATTAGAATAACCGGTTCCGGAACCAATACTCAATGTCCCTGCATCCAGGTCAAACACGGTGTTTCCGTCCGCACTCCGGATCATCCCGGCTTCGATCAGTCCGATATTGGAGCTCAGTGAGGACAAATGCTGAATGGCGGCCAGCTCGGATATTAAGATTCTTGACGGAACAAACTCATGGATTATCGTGGAACCCGTGCCGGTTAAATACAGCCGGACGTATCTGGCAATCAGGTTGTTCGGCAACAGGGCCACATTCAATCCCTGATCCAGCTGCAAATAGTTTGTCCGGGCATCGGCTTGGTTAACGGCAGCGGCCATGGCCCCGGAATCAACCGTGTGATCCGCATCAGCCTTGTAAAACGTCCAGCCTGATCCATCGTCGGACAACGCCGCATATACACGGCCGCCGGCATTGGGCACCCAGAGAGCTATCCGGTCAAAATAGCTTTCAGTGGTGTATTTATACTGGATGAACTTGTCTGTGCCGGACAGGGTATAGGTCACACCACCAGCCCCTTTTTGGCCGTCGTAAAGAGTGGCCAGCTCGGCTTCCGTGTTGCTGTCGCTGTCCGACATCTCAATGGAGCCTGACAATTCCACATCCAAATTGACCGCTGGTATTTTTACCGGGGTTCCGGTATTGGTCTGACTGCCGATACCCGGGCCAAAGACATCATGGGGGACAATCTGGATTGTATAGATGGTCCCCACTTCAACGTCGTGCCAGCGAAAATCTTTTTCCGGATGGTTCACTGTTCCGACTTCTGCTCCGTCTGCCTTGATCTGGTAAAACGCCATGTCGTTATCAGACACCAGCGGCCAGGAAATATCCAGATGAGCAGCCATGGGCAGAATGATGGGCACAAGTGTGGCCATGGTGGGTGCCGGGTTGGATGCGGTCAGCGTGGCAGGGGCTTCAGACAGCACCCCGCGGACATCCACGGTAAACACCTTGAAATTCATCACGCGAACCGGAGCGCCGTCATGGTCTGACACGTTCATCTCATATGTATACACCCATGACAGCACGTCCCGGCCTTCGGTAAAATGGGTCCGTATCAGGGTGGTGCCGTCAAGCACTTCGATCTTATATCCGGCCACATTAAACGCACCCACACCGATTGATCCGGTAAAGGCAATGTCATTGCCCGGGTCATCTGCCACAGTGAAATCACTGCCGGCAGATGCAGACCAGGATATTTCACAATCTTTGCCTGAGAACGTATCCGCGGCCGGATGATCCACACAAACCAGATGGGTGGGCGGCGACGGCGGGTCAAGTTCTCCCTGCATGTTGAAATCATGATAATAAACATACTGGGACCGGCCGGCCAGTCCCACGGACCGGACCCCGATATCATAGGTACCGGACAGGGCATTCCGCACATCGTACGAAACCCCGGCGACATGTTCCTCTAAACGTTCCCAATCACCGCCGTTGAAAGAGGCGATGACCTCATACCCGGTCACCCTGGGATCATCGGCAGCCCCCCAGGAGATCAACACCCCGTATTTTCGGATATTATGATCGCCTTCGGTGTATGTGTAAGGCTGGATCGATATACCACCCGGTTTTTCCATTTTGCCGGTTTTCAATGCAATTTCCGGCGGAGCCTCAACCACAATACCCTGCTCCACCAAGGCATATTTTCCACTGTCATATTCAAGGGCTTTAATGGGAATCGCACCGTCTGTTTCCTCTCCTACCCGAAAAATCTTAAACTCCCTTGTGCCCACAGCAGTGGATGACAGCACCCAGACCATGCCCACGGCGGGCACAGGATTGAGCGGAGTCGCCCAAGTTAAATTCCGGGTGGTTCCCACGGTATTGGTTAAAACAACTTCGTGCAGGGCTTTTTCCGTTGCATGCTGAATCAGAAGGGTATAAGTAACCCCGGGTTCGATCTCAACATCCCGGTCCACGGTGATGGAAGTAGCCGTGGCAGCCACAAACCTGCCTGATAAATTTTTGTTGGCATAATGAGGGTCTTGTACTTCTATGATTTCACCCGGGATGGCATCGGCCCATTCCATACCGCCGACAAAAGAAACAATGTCAGTCTGCTGCAGATTAGAATAATTAAAATATCTGCCTCTTAAAGTCGCTTCATATGGATTATTACAGCCAAAGGCCACAATGTCCGCCGGGTTGTATCCATACCTTGCCACTCCGGCCTTGTCCACCACCGGGGATACCTTTGACCGGTTAAAGTTGTTAATGTCCGTAAAACTGACCTTGGCCACGGTTTTCCTGGTGTCATGATCCGTCCCCTCGTATTCAAAAAACCCGTTGGCAACATTGGCGGGACAGGCAATCCGGGTGGCGGCCCTGGGACTGTCCTGGACAAAGGACACGGCCCCGGTGGACCAAATCGGAAACCCCATAAAAGTTGAACAGATATGAGTGATCAGAGCCAACGCCTGGGCGCGGCTTTGAATCACGCCGTTAAACGTAAACCGGGGTTTTGTTGTGGTGGTTTCGGAGTAGCCGCCATTTGGATTCCTGACCCGGTCCGTATAAGATACATCCCCGTCGCACCGCTGGGCAATGGCGTAAAGCGCCCATTTGTCCTTATCTGCAAGGGTGGTGTACCGGCCAAGTCCGAACCGGTTGTTTGTGAGCATATCGTAAACCACCCAGGCAGGGTTGTTGCAATATCCGGTAACAAATGTACCGTCCCAGATCCCGGCATACTTCCGGGTGACCGGGTTGTAATTGGACGGGTATTGAATCATACGGCCTTTGAGCCGGTATTTTCTGCTCGGCAGTTGGGTTCCGAACTGCTGCATATCGATGATCAGGCCGACCACGACGGAATTGGGATACCTTAGTTTTGCATTGATAATTTCAGTGTAACTGTACCACCAGGACTCGTTAAGCAATTTATCATCCGTGGCGTCTTCCGTGTCCCTGTAAACCTTTACCACCCAAGGTGCCGCCCCATACTGGCTGATATTTTCAATCAGATGGCGCTTACGGTACTCGGACATGCACTTGCCATGAATATCGGCGGTTTTGACTGTCTGCTCGGCTCCGGCCCCGTTGTCCGGGGTTACGGTAATACGATAGGCCACATCTGTTTTCAGCAGATCCCCATTTTCTGTCTGTTCGACAATACGGGGGAATTTCATGGTGATTCGAATATCATCGACTTCCGTGTCGGAAAATGTCCTGGAAACCGGACCGCCGTCTTTTGTCACTTTGGTATTAACCGCCGGACTGGCCTCGGATTCCACCGCATCAAAACCGGGCAGATACGCCTGGGTCTCAGTGCCTTTCCTGGCAACCAGGGTCACCCCCTGAAAGTTCATGGTTCCGTCTTCATTCATGACCGGGACTTCATTCAGATAGGTGGATTTATAGATATTGTCATCCACGCCCCAGGAAGAGATTTGCCCTTCACAAACAACATCTACAATCCTGACCGTCGTGTTAGCCTGAAGTGTATTGGGGTCAATGGTGGGCGGAGGGGGAGAACTTGATTTGCCGCCACCGCCATGACCAATAACAAGGGTTTTTTCAGGTTTAATCATATATCCTCCACTTTCATTCCGCCGGATACCGTAATGGAACCACACCAAACATCCCCGTATGCCACGGGCTTTGTCAGACCCGGCTCAACGGCATTCACCGGAGATCCTAAAAGGTAACTGGGTCTTTCGTCCTGCTTTTCACTGGCGTTATAATCCGCAGCAGGGCTGGGAGCAAGCATCTGGGCGGCACCGGTCAGGGCCATGGATGCACCAAGGCCAAACACGGCAGACTTGATTTTGATTTCCATACCGGCAATGGCCCAGGTAGTACCGGGAATAAAAAACGACGCCCCGATCAGGGCAGCCCCGAAAATCACCTTGCCGATACTGCTCCCGCCACCGGCGGCAACCGGCATGATATGCCAGTTTTCCTGGGAAAATTTCATTTCAATTTCGATGGGTTCAAGCCCTTCTCCATGGGCCAGGGAATTGCCTCGGGTGACCTTATATGCACCACCGGACTTGAGCAGGGTTCGGAATTCGAAAAAATTGGCGTCCAGAGCCTGGAGCATTTCCACGGCAGAGGCAACCTTAATGGGAATATTCCTGGCCGGGGTATTGTATTTTTTTTCAAAAGCCCGGGCCAATGATCCGTATAAACTGATCATGACACCCCCTTAACCCGGACGGCAGACCGCAAAAACTGCTGGGAAAACGACACAGGCACTGCCCTGGATATATGGTTTTCAAAGTGATGGAGTATCAAGCCGTTTTCCTGCATCACACCGCAATGATTGAGATGCTTGGTCCCGTTCAGATTATATAAGAGTACGTCATTGGGCCGGATCCTGTTCAGGGGAACAGGGTCGACATCAAACCGGTCCATAAACACCTCAAACATGGATTCTCCGCGCAGCCAGAACCCATGTTCCCTGGAGATGTTTTTAAAAGCGATGTTATGGTTGATCCTCATATAGTCCCGGACCAGGGAAAAACAATCCCAGACCCCATAAAAAAAGGAACGTTTTTCCAAAGGTTCCACGGGCAGGGAATCTCCCCACATGACAAAATGGACTGCGGACTTGTTTACAAGATTGATAATTCCAAAAGGCACTCCCATAGCCAACTGTTGTTCCTGGTCGGCCTTGGACGCATACGGTACGTTGTTGTGGCTATGGATCACGGCCTGGACCCTGCCGTCTGCATAAGCCCGGTCAAACATGGCGTCATTGATTAAAAAACTGTTTTCCGGATCTTGAGCTGTATTCTCAAAAACCGCATACTCATCATCAATGATGGCCCCGCAAGACTCCAAGGGGAACATATCAAGGGCGTGTGTCACGGCATCCTGAATACAGGATTCTAAAAAAAACCTATGTTGATTGATGATCATTTTCTGTAAGGTGCTCCAAATGTGCCGACACCGGGGAAACCGTCCATAGGCAGCTGGGTGTCGGGATTGTTGGTACTTGGGAACCGCATACGGCAGGAATACAAATCCAGACCGCAGGAATCCCGATCAGCAGTTGTTGGATTCCCGGTTGCGTCAAAATAATCTGTGTCGGTGTAAGGACAGGTCGCACTGGAGTAATCAAATTCAGCCCCCGTCCAGACACGGTAAGTCAATCCGCAGGTGGGCAGTACCTGGCCTGCCGGCAGCATGACCGATTCAAGATCCAAAGGGGATCTCAGTTCAAACTGGAGCATCTCCGGGTTCTGCCGCAGCTTGCGCTTGATGACAAAGACACCTTTGGGGAATATGGCAGCCGGATCAGCTTCGCCCTGGCCGTCCAGATATTTTTTAAATGTCCGGTAGTAGGTGACTTTTGCCCCGTAAAAATCGTTATAGGCATAAACCTCTGCTTGCAGGGCTTTGTTGATATTGGAAAATGTCAGTTTGGGCCTTGGCAGCTTGCCGTCCTTGCTCATCTCCACTCCGGATATAGCCACCGGCAGGGGCGTGTATGTTTTGGCATCAAAAATTACCGGGCCGCCATCCAGCGGATCAGGGGTGATCCTGTAAATTGCCCCGCCGATATGGGTGGCGTCAATTTCAATCAGATCCACAAGGGGAGAACCCGCATCAAGGGATTGGATATCTTGTTTTATTTTATCGTTGGTATTCATACAATCGGATAGATCCTATTAATTTGGCAAGATATCTGCCACAACACCCCGGAAACAGGCGTCTCTGTCAATTCGCCGGTCAGTTTCCAGTATTTGGCCGTTGCCTCACCCGCCGGGACCCATTCAAGCGCACTCTGCCCCCCGGCCTTGCTGTTTGTTAATAACGACGAAAGATTGATTGTCTCCGCTTTTTCCAAAGGCATAAAAGTCAAACTCCAGACCTCAATCTCTGCATTGATACCGTTAATGGTTGACTGGCCATACCCGTCTCCGAAATCAAGTTCATTGACCCGCATGTCGGATTTCCGGTGGCTATTTTTGGTTATCCTGTATCTATTTTCAGTATCCAGAAGGACAGCCATTACACCACCCCCATGTTGATTGAATTATTTAAACTGCCGCCCACCCGCTGTTCATCCCTGACAATCTCACGGACCGTGGCATCCACCTGGGCCGCGATCTGACGGACCAGGCTCTCGTCTTCTCCGGACCTGTTTTGAATGTTGAAAGTGTTATTCACAACAACCGTACCAGTGCTGGTGTTGGTACCGGTGGTCCTAACACCCAAGTCTCCGCCGGGCATCCGGGTCAAGGGCATGATGGCTTCGGCACCAGCCTCACCCATCACACCCAATCCCCCGCCATGGGCAAACATGGTGGGCCGGGAGACAATTTTATTGGTAAAAAAGCCGCCATGGGCATAGGCCTTAATATGACCCGTGGTATCGAACACGTTCCCCTTTGCTGAAAACAAACCGGTGAACCAATCAGTGATCGGCTTTGTAAACATCTGTTGGACGGCAATCCGGGCCAAATCCTGAATAATGGAGTTGGCTAGTTCTTTGAAGCGAAACTTTCCGGTTTTAACAAAATTCATCAAAGAATTGTCTATATGATTAATTGTTTGTAAACCGGCCTTTTTGATCGCTTCAAAGGAACTAACGACTTCATTTTCTTTGGTTAAATCCTTTGGTGATTCGCCGGTTTTGTTCTGATTTTCCTGGCTGCTATCAATGGCCTTAGCTTCTTCCTCCCGCTTCAACACTTTCTGGCTTTCAGATTCCGTGTCTTGGACCTGGGACTCATCAGGCTGGTTTTTAGATGAAAACAACTTGGTAAACCAATTAGTAATCGGTTTTGTAAAAATTTCTTGGACAGCAACCGGACCCAGGTTCTGAGCGATTGAATTGGCAAGCTCCTTAATTCGAAATTTTCCGGTTTTGACAAAATTAACCAGAGAATCCTCAATATACTTAATTGCTTCGAGGCCAGCCTTTTTAATCGTATCAAGAGAACTTACAACCTCTTTCTCAGGGGTTGCCGATTCACCGGTTTTATTCTGATTTTCCTGGCTGCTATCAACGGCCTTAGCCTCTTCCTCCCGCTTCAACACTTTCTGGCTTTCAGGTTCCGTGTCCTGAGCCTGAGAATCATCAGGCTGATTCTTAGAGGAAAATAACTTGGTAAACCAATTGGTAATCGGTTTTGTAAAAATTTCTTGGACAGCAACCGGACCCAGGTTTTGAGCGATTGAATTGGCAAGTTCCTTAATTCGAAATTTTCCGGTTTTGACAAAATCAACCAGAGAATCCTCAATATACTTAACTACTTCGAGGCCAGCCTTTTTAATCGTATGAGTTAAAGCCTCGGAATTCTCTTTTGTATCATTCAATATCTTCTTGCTTTCTTGACCAGTTTTTATCATTGAGGCTTTAGCACTCTTGTTCATATCATTAAGAGCCTTTTGGCCCCTTTGTCCGACCTTTTCAAGTTCACCTCCAAGGTTACGAATCGTCCGAATGGAGGCTTTGTCATCAATAACTTTCAGTGCTATTTTAACGGTGCCGGTGTTAACCATTGGTTTACCTTTCCTAAATCAAGCCATTCTTCATAGGTGAGCATCTCCGGGTCCAGGGGGAATCCTGCAGCGGCGAGCCTTCGGATTTCAAGCAGTTTGCCGGTATAAGGATGGATCTCTCCTTCCCGGATCTTGGGGCAGTTGTCACACGCCCAGTCCAGATCGGTACCGTCATGTTCTGCCGTACATTTTTTAAGGTCTTTCTCACTGCAGATATTCCCCTTGGTTATGGCTTCCAGATCATGCTCGATGATCAGGAAGGGTCGCTGTCTTCCCGTCTTCTGCTTCTGTTGTCCGGCAGTTCGGTACCGTCGTCCGTGTCTGCGGTCTGCTCAAAGGCGTGGATGGCCAGCCGCTCCACCAGGTCGGCGGCATATTTGCAAAACAGATTCTTCCACTCCGGATCATAAGCGGCTGAATCCGGGTTGGAGGAGATCATGACCGGTTCGCCGTTTTTAAGCATGCCGAAATCCCCGTCCCGGAACCCTTCAAGGATGGCCTTTCCGTGTTTCTGACGGCATTCGCCGGTGCAGTTGACAATTTTATTCCGGATCCGTTTGGTCATGCCGTTGGTGTACCCGGCCACCTCTTTGACCGTGGGGGTCCGGTAGTATAGATGGATACTGGAGTCGGAGATATTGTCGTGCAGTTTGAGCGTATTGGGTTGGTCTGAAGCGATTCTCATTTTTTATCTTCCTTATATTTAAGCGGCATAATCAGCGGCCAGGTTTGTTACTTTTACGATCACGGATCCGTGGGTGTCGTCCTCAAGCACGGCCATGTCGCCCTGCTCTGCCAGGCGTTTGCCGTTGGCAGACACCGGGGACTGCAGCACGCCCAGTTTGGGGAAGATGATTTCAACCCCGTACTTGTGGCCGGGTTCGAATTCAGCACCTTCGGCTTTGATGGAGGCGGCAAAATATTGGTTGGTGGTCATGTAGTTGCGGATGATGTAATCCCTGAATTCGCGGTCAAGGGTCAGGGTCTGCTCCCTGCCGTCCCTGAAATACTGGGAGGCATAGGCACCGCCCCCGCCGGGAACAAATTCCACATTCCCGTTGTTGGACAGTTTGTGTTCAATGGAGTTGATTTCAGCACCCATTTCACGGCCGCCCCGGATAACGCTGCCGTCATAGGTGCCGCCCAGGCTGAACCGGAGCTCGGACACCCGTAACGGGGTTTCAGATACCCGTTGGGGAAATGTCATCCAGGGCTGCTCGGCCGGGGCATAGAGGACCTTGAAGTCTTTGGATTCGGTGCCGGCGCCCGGGGCCGTGATGGTGATTTCCGCCGGGGTCAGTGCAGAGACGGCTGTGAATGCCACCTCTTCCCATACGCCCGGGCTGGTTTCCACCTTGATCTGGTGGACGGCATCCAGCCGTTCCTGGTCTGTGGTGCCGGCAACACCATTAGCTGCCAGGGTCAGGGTAGTTGTATTTTCAGGGGCATTGACGGTTTCTTCCCGGACAGAGGTCTCATATTTTCCCGTGCCCAGGATCTCTCCGGTCACCTTGCAAAAATCATCCCGTGAAAAGGTGGCCGTGACCCCGTTAACAAACAGGGAACAGAACCGCTCTTTGGCAATGGTTTTTCCCAGGCGCTGGGCACCGGTGAAAGAGGGCAGGGACCGGCTGGTCTCCAGGTCACCGTCCACAGGGGTGATG
>JANQML010000246.1 GCA_028280105.1 Desulfobacula sp.
CGGTTTCAGCAGATGCGGCAGAGGCCTTTGTCCGTCACGGAAACCGTATCTGTCTGCTTCTGTCAGAAAAGGAGACCATTCAGTGGATCGACAGGGGACTTGCCGAATGCCGGTCAGAACCGGAACGGATCAGCTATTTCAACGGGACATCCCTGAAAGCCATAGAGACCAGTGATGTCCTGGTGTCCGGGGTGGCCTTAAAAGATAAGCAGAATATTCTTTCCATTATCTGTGAAGCCTTTTTGGGCCACCCTGTTCAAATTCGTTCAAACTCGGTTCTTCTCGGATGCGACGGCTTTACCGGCGGACCGGCCACAGACGGGCTGAGCATCTTTTTGCCCAAAATGGCACCTGATTTCGGCCGGTTTAAACTCATGGCCCTGCATCAGGCCGTGTTATTGAGAGGGCTGCCCTATACCGGTCTTGACGGAAAGATCCTGACAGAACCCAATCAGGTCCACCTGGATGCGGATCAGCGCCTGCTCCGGCAGTTACCCGGCCTGGCCGCCGAGATGGAGCGCTGTCTGAAGGATCAGAAAAAAGATAGGGGACCTGATCCCGTGGATGCGGCCCAATCCCGCATCAAACCCTGGTGGGGAGATATTCTGCCCGCCTTGTTAAAAGAGACAAAGGAGACCATAAACCAGGTCAAGGAAAAGGCGTTTGAGGCATATGAGGACGTTCCCGAAGACCTTCTGGATGTTCTGGTGGCCTCATTATTGTCGGCAGGGGAGAGAGAACCCGATGCACTCTGGAAGATGCTGGGGGAGATGCTGGACAATATCGAGTTTACGTCCCCGGATGCAGAAGAACTGCAGGAATCGGTTCAGACCTTTTTCTACAAGGAATGGGACACGCACATCTCCGATTATAAGCTTGACTGGTGCCAGGTCAGACAACGGATCACCCGGGAAGATCCCAATACGTTCGTGGCAGAGGTCAATGAGCGGCTTCGCGGAATCATTTTATTGATTCGCAAACAGTTCATGAAGTTAAAACCGGAAACCTTTCGAAAGTATAAGGCCCAACCCATTGGGGATGCGTTGGATATCGACGCCCTGGTCCGGGCATTGACCGATATGCGGTCTGGTGCGGCCATGTCGGAAAATGTCTATATCCGCCGAGACAAACGAATCCGGGATGTGTCGGTTTTTTTCCTGGTTGACCTGAGCGGATCAACCGATGAAGTGATAAACGGCAGAAAAGTCATCGATATTCAAAAAGAGGCCATGGCCATCATGGCAGAGGCGCTTGACGCCCTGGGCGACCCCTATGCCATCTACGGGTTCAGTACGGAAGGCCGGTTCCGCGTGGATATGTTTACGGTCAAGGATTTTAACGAAACCTATGATGAAACGATCCAATACCGGCTGGGAAATATGCGGCCCAACGGCTTGACCCGCATGGGAACCGTGGTTCGGCATGCAACTTACAAAATTGAGCAGATGAACTCGGCGATTAAACTGCTGGTCATCCTTACCGACGGCCGGCCCTATGACATGGAGTACGGAAATCTGGAATATGCGATTTCAGATACGAAAAAGGCGATTCAGGAGGCCCGGAGCAAAAATATCCATCCGTTTATCATTACCTCGGACCAGAAGGGCAGCGACTATCTCCAGATGATTTCACCCCAGACCGAATGTATTATCCTGCCAAAGGTGGAGTTGCTGCCCACGCTGTTACCGGCGCTGTACCGCCGGCTGACCGGTTGAATAAACCGCATCGTTGAAAGAGGAGGGGAGAAAATGGAAAAAAAATTTGAAAACCTGGCTCAAAAGGCCAAAGATCTCGGCGCGAACGCTGCCGAACTCATCCGGACGGATTCAATCGTATTTGATCCCCGTTCGTTTTTAAAATGCAGGTTCGGCTGTAACCGGTGGGGAAAATACTGGACATGCCCCCCTCATATGGAGATCTCTTATGAACAGTTCACCGCCGCCTTTGACCGATATCAAACCGCCCTGATTATCCAGGCATCCTCCCCCAAAAAAAGTCAGGAAATTACCCTGGAGATCGAAAAAGAGGCCATGCTTTCAAATCAGTGCATGTTTGCCTTTGCAATGGTTTTGTGCGTGATGTGTGACGACTGTGCCTATCCCGAGCCCTGCAAATTCCCCCATCTGGCCCGCCCGTCCATGGATGCATACGGTATCGATATCGGCAAGACCGTTGAACCCCTTGGATTAAAAACAACATTTGATGAAACCGGCAAGCTGCTGCCCAGCTGGTACAGCATGGTTCTGCTGGATTAACGACCGATTTTGTTGGGTGCGTTGACTGCTTTTGTTAAACTTGTCCGGGTAGAAGTTTGGGGGTGGGGACCAAATTGTCGTTATTCCTTATGGTTGAGAACCATCACCTTTTTCAGGGTTTACCCCCGGCAGTTATTAAGGTTCGGTGATTCTACCCGAAGGCTTCTGACAATAGTCGGACGGCCAGGCACTATGTTTTGTTCCATTTACACCGCCACTGCAATCCGCAGATAGATCGTATGTATATGATGTACTCCATCCTGCCCAACCGTCAGATAAATTCCTGACGTTTGTATATCCCATTAAATAAGCGTAGAAAAATGCCGCCGCAGATCTGTATCCGCCACCGCAATAGAAGATGATTTCCTTATTGAAAGTGTTTGGCAGCCTTCCATCGGTCACGCCAAGTTTTTCCCACATGGATAATATGTCATCCAGGGGCTTAAGCGTATTATCGGAATTGAAGTATTGGTCATTTTTACCCCCTACAGGGTAAAACCATATCGAGTTTGGGATCCTGCCTTTTTTGATTAGATAGTCGTAGCCGGTTGTGAACCCTTTATATTCTTTTTCATCTCTTACATCCGCCAGGATGTAATTGTCGGTATCTGTAAACCGGGCAGCGGCATAGTCTGTGGTGGCAATAAATTCAGGCATAACAGGTCCGGTATAATCCACGGTCGCTGCTGATGGATAGTTTATAGTGGTTTCACCGTTATATCCATCAGCGATCCATTTTTCGTAGCCTCCGTCTAAAATTCTTACATCCTCTAGGCCTGCATATTTCAATATCCACCAGAGACGGGCCGCAAAAATCGGGTCGGCACTATAAACAATGACTGTTGTATCCGCAGTAATTCCCATGCGTTTCATGGTATCAAATATTTCAGAGTCCGGTAAAAGGAACCACCTGGGGTCGCCGTTTTCATAAATGTCCGAGTTTGAATGAATCGCACCCGGTACATGACCGGCCTTATATTGGGTTGCCTTCTCAACCGGCCCCCACGAGGTTTCAAATATTAAATATTTGTGATTTCTTGCATAATCATACTCAAGAGGGGCTTGGCTTACACTCCCTTTTTTATGGTACTGAATGAGCTTATACACCCACGCAGGTGACACCAGGCTGCCATTGATACAATATTCTTCGGCAACCGGCGGATTGTGATTAGAAACCTTGGCCCGGTATACGTTGTTACAGCCGGATAATAAGATGAAGGCCGATAAAAGCAAAATAAAAAGGGGTGAGCACCGCAGCATTGTGTTGTTCAATTTAAACTTTCCTTTTTTTATTTGATCACAAATTTTATTTTGGCTAAACTATTTGAAATTGAATTGGCAATCAAATAGATAATATCAATTTCTCTTCCACATAAAATTGGAATTATCTATTTAAACTTTATGTATGGTTGCAGGTTTTTTTATGCCCGTGTCGGCTCTCTGCTTCCAAGGGAAGTGTGGGATCAGGTTTTGGAATATAAGATGAGTACGTTAAGTTTAAGACTGTCAGATTCACTGCATGAGCAAATAAAAAAGCTGGCTGAACAAGATGAAATTTCAATAAACCGGTTTATATCGTCAGCCATAGCAGAGAAAATATCGGATATAATCCTAAATGCAATGTCATCGGATGTCATCATCACAGTTGAGCCAGTCTTGTACTCTTCCGTAGAAAAGAAGCTGGATGTTTCAATTGAAACTGATGTATTAACAGATTCAGTTGCAAGAGAGGTAATTTTTGAAACCCGGTCAATATTCAATTTATAACCCGTCGCTTGAGCAGGGCGGTCGCATTTTACGGCTTTTTCAGAAGTCTATGGTTTGAACCCGCGGAGTTACAGATGAATAAAGAAGATGCATTGGCATTTGCAAAGGCTTTGGCTTACAGAGAAGTAGTGGAAGGTGCTGCGGTTGCCTCGTCTTCACGCAACGTTACTGAGCTTTGCTATAACTCAGATCTCCATTGGCCTTGGCCCCGTGAATTCAAGTATCGGCTGGAATATCTTGCAGTAGCTGAAGCATCCGAGGTCGCTTCGGTAATCAATCTCGAGCACGAGATCGTCGTGAATCTGTTTCATCGGGATTTGGCGTCCCAGGAGGCAATTCTGCACGAGTTGGGTCTTACTCGCGCCTGGGTCAACCCCATTATGGGCCGTGATCTTGCACAGCCATGGCTGCGACCCGTTCCTTTGAGTGTAAATGCTCGTGAAGTAACATCTAACAAAGACCGGAATCGCTTTAATTCCATCCCAGGGATATCGAATCAGTCTGACGTCATAGACGATCGCATCCACTGCTTCTTTTTTGAAAACGACGTGCAAGTCATAGCGAAAGGGCAGCTTATCTACCTCGGGGAAGGAACAGCCTATATTTCCGATCTATTTACGGATCAGGCCTTCCGGCGGCAGGGATGGTGTAGCGCGATGATGGCGGTATTAGAAGAGAAGGCCAGGTCCCTGGGAGCTACCCGGGCGGTGCTTGCGCCTGGCTTGGAACAAATAGAACTCCGGCTCTATGAGCGGTATGGCTACTCCTGCACGGCGGAGAGGACGCTGCTTATAACCTCGGGACAACGGGATGGTGCAGCCTAACATTTCCAAACAACCGGCTTGACCGGTTCTTTTTTTGTTGTTGGATATCTCCCAAGGGCTAGAAGCAGACTGGCCTTTTTTATCATTTATCCCCGGAAGTCTGACTTCCGTAGAGCAGACGGGCAGTTTCGAATGCTACCATAAGGTTTGAATACCGTATTCAGAAAATGTTCTGTCTTTTGTTAAAACAGTCAATTTCTCTTTTTCAGCTTCCGCTATGATAATACGGTCAAATGGATCTTTATGGATAAACGGCAGACAAGCTGCGGTTATCGCCGCAGTAAAACCAATGGGTATGGGATCAACTTTGAATTGCTGAATGGCTTCAGGTACGAACCTTTGCGGTTCATCCGGCAACTCTATCCGGCCCAGATGTTTAAGCAGTGCAATCTCCCATCCGCTTGCGGCGCTCAAGTGAAGCCGGTTATTTTCTTCACCGACAATTTCCCTGACTTTTCCGGACAATCTGTCGGGAGCGGCCACCATCCACAAAAACGCATGGGTGTCAAGAAGATAGCCCATGATCACCTTCTTTGTTCCAGAAATCGTTTATGATTTCATCGGGCAGTGGTGCCTCGAAATCCTTTGAGAATTTTATTTTATCTGCATAAATACCAAGGGGCCTCCTGCCCCCGGGGGCTTGGACAGGAATAAGCTTGACCAAAGGGACTCCGGATTTGGTAATTATGACCTCCTCACCGGACAGGACAGCCGGGATCAGCTTGGAAAGTCTGGTTTTTGCTTCATGGATGCCAATTTGCATTGATTCACCTATCGCTTAGTTTAATACTAAACTAACTATACAAAAAAGAGATACCCAGTGCAAACCATTTTTTACTGGGGGAACTATCCATGGAAAAGATTTATCGCCGTTGCCGGATCACCTGACAGTACGCTGAAAACATTGATATCTATCCGGTTTTAAGCTCCTGGCTTTAAAATAAAATCCCAGCCGGTTGAGGCCGTTTAAGCAGGCCAGGGCCGAGGCCGTGATGATGTCCGGGGCTGCCGTCCTTGCCAAGGGCCACGATGCTTTCTTACTTCCATTTGTTAAATGCTATTTTCTGAAGATTTGTAATACCTAAAAGAAGTTTTATCGAATCCGAGTTTTTCATAATAGGCATGTGTCTCATGTCTTTCTGTTGAGGTTGTGATTTCTACTCCCACACAATGTCTTTTTTTACTCTCGGACTCAGCAAATTCTATCAGTTTAAATCCGATACCTTGGGATCGTTGAGTCTCGTCCACAACAATTGAGGTTATACGGCAAATCTTTTGAGTTGTAGGAAAATAGTCAAAGTAAATTACTGACATTAGTCCTATGATGATTCCTGATGCTTCCGCGACATAAACCTCACCAGCAGTTGAATTAATAGATTCTTCAATTCCGGCAATCGGTGGATTATATCCAAGTTGACGCAATAAATTTGAGATACGATCCAAATCTGATGAAACTGGTTTTCGAATTTTTAACGCCATTTAGTTTTTTATACCTTTAACGTTTGAACTGACGGGCCGCGTCGCAACACTTGAAAAGGGCGGCTTAGATACTCGCGATCCCGCCCGGTGATGGGTTATATTGCAATTATTTTTACTCTTGTACTATCTTTTGAATCTATAAATCTCTGATTGACAAAAGCTGTACACTCCAGAAAAGCTTGGAACAATTCTGGACACTGTCTAAATGCGTCCTCCATCCCTGCTACATTAATTTCAAGATTTTCACCTGTTTTTACAACTAGTTTCGACATTCCAGCGTCAGGATCATTAATGTATGACATACAATCGATCCAGGCATCCATATTTTTTCCGTAAAATTCGGGAAACCCCATTACAGAAGAAAATACTCTATGGAATTCATCCCAATTTTTAATAGTGGCAAAATCAATTGTAATTTCCATTGGTTCTTTTGCTCAATATAATGCTAAGCTAACCGGCGCAAAAGGGTGGAGGGAGCGCTATCGACCGGAACCCTTTTGCATCCGAGTTCAGCGCCGGGTTGGGCAGCATTGCTGCAATTAAATTTTTTTCCTGACATGAACATTATCAACGTATTCGAGTCCCAAGCGATTTTCAATCAGAAACATAGCGGGGATATGTTTTTTTTGCAGTTTCAGCCATTCTCAAGTCTATTTCTAAAGTCAGGAACGGATGATCACTTGATGTAAGACCTAAAACATGACCTTCCTCCGGTTCGATTATCCAACCTCTGCCTCCCCATTTCATTTTATCTCCGTCTCTGGGGCTGAAATTAGATGACAAACAGAACGCACCGGACACCACTGCCGCACTCCTGCCTCCGACAATCCATTTGTCTGTTGAAACCCTGCCTGTTGCACGGGGGCAGACAAGCAGCTCAATTTCCTGCATTGCATATTCACGGGCATGAACACCGAACCATAATTCAGTGCAGATGAGAAATCCTATTTTTGCCAGGCCGGTTTGAATCACTGTAAAGTTTTTTTCACCACGTTCATACCATGATGCCTCCCACCAGCCTTTTTCATTGGGCAGATAATATTTATGATGAACCGCTCTGTAACCTGTCACCTTATCCATGACAAATCCTTCGTTCAGATGCTTTCCATTGCTGATTACAGGACGGGAGCTTACCACTGTTGGCGCTTCGAGCTCGCTAAGGCGTGACAGCCAGCGTTCATGGATTTCAACGGATGCCTGCCATACGGTTCTGTCAGCCTTATCTGTTTCAGCAATCCAGGGATAGAAAGGCATTTCAGGTAACAATACCAGGTCACTGCCTTTAGATTTGACATGCTCTACAAGCTTTTGCCATTCCTGTTCCATTATATCTGTTCCATTCCCGAATTCACATACTGTTATTTTCATAAATTTATCCCTGCTTTTAGATAAGTTGTAAGAAGATTACTCCCTTTTTATTGCTGCCCGACGCGGTGTCCGGTCCGGCCTCTTGTGTACACCCGGCATGGGCGTGAACCTATGGGGTGAAAGTCCCCTATCCCGGATATTTCATGACAATTTGAGTGAAACATCCATAATTATCTTTAAAAACAAAAAGTTGGGCTCATAACCCATGCAAATATAAACATTACAAATTGTCACCCTTTGGGCGAACCGATTTTACTTCATCTGTGTCGTTACAGATCGTTTGCGGTAGGGCAACTACAGCTTCACGACCTG
>JANQML010000263.1 GCA_028280105.1 Desulfobacula sp.
AGGATGATCCCTAAAGGATTGTTCACCTCATGGGCCATGCCTGCCGCCATCCGGCCCATGGTGGCCAGGCGTTCGGTTCGGATCAATTCCCGTTCCATGCGTTTGCGATGGGTGATGTCCCTGGCAAAACAGCAGGCCAGCCGTTCGGATGCGCTTCCCCTGCGGAGGATGGCGGCAGCGATTTCCACACTGATGCTGTTTTTTTGCCGGTCTTTGAGGCGCAGTTCCGTGGCGGCCGGCCGCTTATCGAAAAGATCGAATAAAAAGGCCCGGCATCTTTCCTGATCGTCTTTATCGACCAGATCATGGAATGTCATGCCTTCCAATCGCAGGGCCTTGTATTTCAGTCGGTGACAGGCACTGGTGTTGGCCAGACGGATCGCCCCTTGCCGGTTGATGAGAAAGACCATGTCCGGGGATGATTCAATGAGCTGGCAATACCGTTGTTCTGTTTCCCTTAATTTGAGGGTGATTTTTTTCACCCGTCGCTTCAGGGCCGTATGCCAGAGAAATGCCAGGAGGATGAGGCCGGCGGCCAATATTGCGCCGCCGTAAAAATAGGGGCCGAAACGGTGCATCAGGTAGGAAGAGTAGCTTTCTCCCAGCCATTTTTCCCGGACCCGGTCTAACTCTCCGCTTTTGATGGCCGTTCCCAGGGCCAGGCTCAAACCGGATTTGAGAGCGGTATTGTGCTTGTCCGTGATGATGGTCAAGGGGAAGCGACTCATATGGACCCCGGCCTGGCGGATGTTCTGGAGACCGTGCAGGCCGATGAGATAGGTAACCAGTTGGTTGGAAAAATCGATGTATTCTTTGGCCCGGCCGGAATTGACCATAAACAGGGCCTCTTTTACCGTACGGGCACGGATTAGGTTTTTCTTTCGCCTGGCGGGACCGGATGCGATATAGGGCTGCCCTTTCACCACCACCACGGCAGACCGGTCCGGGTTCTCATAGAAATGGGCACCTTTTTGAGGATGGTGAATAAAAGAGTATTGTTTGACAAAGATGCTGATTTCCAGGATGTTGAAATCCGGGATTCGGCTCTCATCCGGTACTATGCCGATGACCATGTCCAGGTCCTTGTCCCGGAGAGCCCGGAGCAGATCTTCATTGCGACCCACCAGGAAACCGGGTTGCTTCCCCAGTTTGCGGCAGATGGTGTTCAGCACATCCACGCCGTATCCCCGGACCTCGTCCTCTCCCTCATCCTGGTAGGAGAATGATGGAAAGTTCAGGGGAACGCCGATGCGGACCGGCTCTGCGGGTGCGGCTGGGCAAGGGCGGCCCCACAAACCGAGGCAGAGGAGCAGGAATAGACGGGTTGTCAGCATCGTGTGTTTCATGGTTTTCCACACAATATGGACTGCAAATCATGGACCACAAAAAGGGATTCCGGCTTGGCCATCCGTATCATCACTGGCCGTTGGCAAACGGATTCTTGCGGCGTTAGAGCCGGTGCCCGGCGGCCAAGGTAAAATTGATCCGTAAGCGAATCGAAAATAGCATACGGAAATCCCAGGGAAAAGTCCACCCGGCCTCCTGTAGGTGTGCGGATTTTCGCACCCGGGAAGATATTGTGCAACCGTCCGTACATTTTTACAATAGAATTGCAACCCAAGGAACCGTACGTGGAAAAGCCCGGGAACGGGCCGGCCGAGAAATATTCCGGCTGGTATGATAGTTGTAATTATACCCGTTGACACCAACAGGGCTTCCACAGATATGATATTGGGAGCCGATTTTAATCTTGTATGGCTCATCCATAGGGAGGAAGATATGAGAAAAAAGATTTACACATTTATGAACCGTCTGTTTTTAAACGTCCTTGCCGCCTGTATGATTTTAACCGGTCTGCCGGTTCAGGCATCGGACAAACCTGAAAAGGTGACCGTGGTTTACGGGGGCTCCTCCTGGCTGGGCCATTATCCGGCCTGGGTGGGGATCGAAAAGGGGACGTTTAAAAAACACGGTCTCGGGGTCTTGTTCCAGAATTTTTACGCCTCTTCCGGCCGCATGGGATCGCTGGTGGCCGGAGACCTGGATGTGGCCAGTACCGGCTGTATCTCTGCCATTGCATTGATGGCGGTTGGTTCCAAAGGGTTTAAGGCCTTCGGCACCCAGGACTCCTATGCCACTGTGGAAGGGGTTATTGCCCGGGAAGGCATCAACCGTATTTCCGATTTGAAAGGCAAGAAGATCGCAGCCCCATTTGCTTCCAGCGCCCATGTGCTGGTGCTGGATCTCCTGAAACAGAACGGGCTCGATCCGGACAAGGACCTGACCCTGGTGAACCTGAAAGTCAATGAAATGCCGGCGGCCATGGGTTCCGGTGAAATCGACGCCTGTGCCGCCTGGACCCCGCATTTTAACAAACTTCTGGCCATGCCCGGCAACCATGTTTTGGCGGATGACACGGCCTTCAGCCTCTATAAAAAATATGAGCTGGGGCCCGGGCCGGACCTGCTGGTCATCCGGACCGAATTTGCCGAAAAATATCCCAATACGGCCAAAGCCTTTGTAAGGGGATATTTTGAGGCTGTGGACCTGCTCATCAACGAACCTGAAGAGTGTGCCAAGTCCCTGGTTAAACTGACCAATCTGAGTATTGAAGATCAGGTTAAAGTGCTTAAAGATGTGACATGGTTAAACCAGGCCAAACAAAAAGAGCTTATGGTCTCTCCGGGCAGATTCGTGGAAGGGATGCAGAAGTTGGCCGAGTTTTTGGTGGAACAGAAGCAGATCGACAGGGTACCGGATGTGCGCCGGTGGATCGCCAAAGACCTGATCTTATAATTTCCTGAGATTTTGAGGAGACCTCTATGCAAACCCAAACTGATATCAAGGCTGTGGGCATCAGTCTCGCCTCTTTGTGCTTCTTTTTACTGGTCTGGGAATGGATCTGCCGGATGGGGCTTATCGAGCCCCTCTTCCTCCCACCTCCGTCCCAAATCGTCGCCCGGGCCGTGAAACTCATTGAGAACGGCACCCTCATGGCCCATACATTGGCCTCCACCCGCCGGGTCATGGTGGGGTTCATGATTTCCAGCCTGGTGGCCATTCCCGTGGGAATCTTTATCGGTTCTTCCCGGCTGCTGAAATCCGTTTTCGACCCGTTTATCTCTCTGCTCCGGCCGTTACCGTCCATGAGCTGGATTCCCTTGTCCCTGCTTTGGCTGGGCATCAGTGAAACCCAGAAATACTCCATTGTGTTTATGGGATCTTTTGCCCCGTCTCTTATGTACATCATCGAGGCCACCAAAAATATTGATCCCCTTCTGATCCGGGCGGCCCGGAATCTGGGAGCCTCCCGGGTGGATGTGATGCGGGAGGTGATTCTTCCCGGTGCTCTGCCGCAGATCATTGCCGGACTCAAAGTCATGCTGGGCATTGCCTGGACCTGTATTATCAGCGCCGAGCTGGTGGCGGCCAGGGAGGGGCTGGGTTTCATGATCATGAACGGAAAGGAATATTTTCAAACCGATACCGTGCTGCTGGGCATGGTGCTTATCAGTCTCACCGTTATGATCATTGACGTGGTGTTTAAAACGTTCGAAAGGAGGTTGCTGCCGTGGACACGTTAAACAGGACCCCGAAGATCTCCTTGAAAGATGTGAATAAAGTTTACAAAAGCAAGAAAGGAGATGTCCAGGCGCTTAAAGATCTGGACCTGTCGGTTAAAGAGGGAGAATTTCTGGTGATCGTGGGGGCATCGGGCTGCGGTAAAACCACGCTGCTCAACCTGGTGGCCGGGTTTGACTCGGCCACTTCGGGAGAGGTGCTTCTGGACGGCGACCCGGTCACCGGCATCACCCCGGAGTGCGGCATGATCTTTCAGCAGTATGCCCTCTTTCCCTGGAAGACCGTACAGGAGAACGTGGAGTTCGGCCTGAAGATGAAGCGGGTTCCCAAACAGGAACGGCAGGAGCAAGGAGAAAAGTACATCGAGCTGGTGGGTCTTACCGGGTTTGAAAAAAGTTATCCCCATCATCTATCCGGCGGCATGAAACAGCGGGTTTCCATAGCCCGATCTCTGGCCAACGACCCCAAGGTCATGCTTTTGGACGAACCCTTTGCAGCTTTGGACGCCATGACCCGTCAGGTGCTCCAGGAACAGTTGGTGCACATTTACGAAAAGCACCGCAAGACCATCCTGTTTATCACCCACTCCATTGACGAGGCCCTGTTGCTTTCCTCCCGTATTGTGGTGATGACGGCCCGGCCCGGTCGCATCGCCCAAGAGATCGTCAATGATTTGCCCCATCCCAGAAATGCGGATGTGCAGCTCTCCGAACGGTATATGGAACTGAAACGGACCATCTGGGACAATGTCCAGGCCGAGGTTATGAAAAGCATGGAAGTGGAAATCGGTTAGCCTTGTGTTATTTCCCATTTTTCAGACCTTGACTTTTGTATTGACTCAGGTTGCCTTACGTTGATACAAGCACGACATGTTGTGCTTGTATCAGGGGAACAGTAATATTTTAAACTTTAGGGATTTTTGATACTTTCTTTAGCAGAAGACAAGTTCCTATCCCTGATAATGTAGACCGTCAGCACCGGTTTTATCCTGTTTTTTCTCCTACCTCCTGGTGCTTCAGGCTGACGGATATGATCGCCCTGGTGCCCTCTTTTGGTGAGTTCGAACCCTGTAATGAACTGACCTGATCGCATTTTGCCGATATCTGTGTGGACCACCTGAGGCTGCCCCATGAATTTGTCCGGCCCGGTTTCTGGACCCAGGAAGAGGTGCCGTGTGAAAAGCAGACCGCGGCAAAAGACCGGCATCCCGACCAATGGATCACCTGCAAAAAGGGCAGGGTGGAGGGACGGCTCATTATCGGGAATCTCAACACCATTTCCAGCGTCTGGGGCAGCCCCTATACAACTGAAATTGAAAAAGGGGATATCCTGATCCTGGATGATGCATTGTTAAGAACCGCCAGGACGGCAAGTATACTGTCAGCAGAAAATTTTTTTCTTGGGGCAAGGTGCCCGGCACTCTACAACGCACGGGAAAGCCGGGGGCAGTTAATTTGCCGGAAAGGGAGATAAAATGATGCAGCAGGCTACTGATCTGAACTGGAAAGAATTCGGCACCGCATTGCTCAATGCCACCCTTGACGGAATTGCTGTTTTTGACAATTCACTGAAGGCCGTTGTTTCCAATAAAATTGCCAGGGAGTGTCTGGATATTTATCCGGGTTCACTGTTAAGCGCAACCATTCCGCCTCTCGAACAGCCAGCCTGGAGAGTTCTTCAAACCCAGGTCGTTGAAAACAGGATTATTGTGAATAAAAAGCAGTGCCGGTATTCGGTCCTGGTCAGCCCTGTCCATCACGACAATGCCTCTTTCGGTGTACTGGTATTGTTTGAGGATGTGACGGCAATTGAAAAGATTACCAGCCGCATGGTTACATACCAGGACCTGTCAATTGAGCTGGATACCATCATTGAAAGCAGCAATGACGGATTGTTCATCTGTGACGGTAAGGGGGAAGTGCTGCGGTGCAATTCAGCCTCTGAAAAACTGAACGAGATTGACTCGAAAGATGTAGTGGGCCGGAATATTATCGAGCTTGTTCAAATGGGTATGATAGACCGCTCCGTTACCGTTGAAGTCATGAAGAAAAAAAAGAAAGTCTCATTGATCCAGCAAACCAAAACCGGGAAGCAACTCTTTTTAACAGGGAATCCGGTTTTTGACAAAACCGGGTCGCTTTTTCGTGTGGTTGTCAATGAAAGGGATATCACGGATATTACAGACCTTCAGGAAAAACTGGCGGAAAAACTGGCCCTGACAGATCAGTACAAGCGGGACATGCTTGAAAAGCAGGTCGAGGAAACAGAGGCCAGGCAGATTATTGCTAAAAGCACCAATTACCGGAAAATCATCCAGAAGGCGATCAAGTTGGGAGCCGTAGAATCCACGGTGCTTATTTTAGGAGAATCAGGCACCGGAAAAGGGGTGGTTGCCGACCTGATTCACAAATATTCAGCCCGTTCCAATCACCCCATGATTAAAATCAATTGCGGGTCGATCCCGGAAACCCTTGTTGAAAGCGAATTGTTCGGTTATGAAAAAGGTGCATTCACCGGTGCCGGTCAAAATGGAAAACCGGGAAAATTTGAAATAGCGGACAAGGGAATTATTTTCTTGGATGAAATAGCGGAATTGCCCCTGGCCTCACAGGTGAAACTGCTGAAATTCCTGGAAGACGGGGTCATAACCCGTGTGGGCGGCACCCGCAATAAAAATGTTGATGTCCGAATCATTGCCGCCACGAACAGGGACCTGAAAACCATGATAGAAAAAAAACTGTTTCGAAGCGATCTGTATTACCGCCTTAACGTCATCCCGCTAAAAATACCGCCACTCAGGGAGAGGAAGGAGTGCCTGGTTCCGATGATCAATCATTATCTTAATCTGTTCAGTTTAAAATATGAAAAACCGGGTATGACCTTATCCGCGGAAACCGTGGACGCGCTGGCAGCCTACCCGTAT
>JANQML010000270.1 GCA_028280105.1 Desulfobacula sp.
CGATCGTTCCTCCCTGCGGCGTATGGCTGATACGCCCAGTCTTCACTCCTTGCCGCCTTGCATCCGGCACCGTATGGTGGCCAGGGAGGCGGTGCAACCCATGGCCCACAAGCAAAACAAAAATTGGATGGTGGATCTGGGCCGGGACATATCGTTTCAGGGGAAAAGAACGTTGACAACCGGATGGGGTTCATTGTAAATCATGGGTATATCTATAATCAAAAACCATCAATCGATATATGTCTGCTGACGTTACAATTATTTTTGGGGGTGCCGCCATATGAATGAACAAGGGATACTTCTAAGATCCGGGACCAATGAGATGGAGTTGCTGACCATCCAGATCAATGATCAGGCCTTTGGTATTAATGTGGCAAAGGTTCAATCCATACAGCATTTTGACCCGTCTGCCATTACCCGCCTGCCCAAAGAAGAACCCGGTATCCTGGGGATGTTACTCTACAGGGATCAAACCATTCCGGTATTGAGCCTGGCGGACATTCTCGGCATTGAAGAAAGGTTAGCGGAGGCGGAGAAAGAACGCGAGATCGTCGTTGTCACTGAGTTTAATAACACGATTACCGGGTTCAAGGTTCAGGGTGTCAAGCGGATCCACCGGTTGTCCTGGACCCAGCTCATCCCGCTGGATCAGATGTTTGAGGGAAACTCTCACTTTACAGGGTCTGTCGAGCTCGAAGAAAGCCAGGTGCTGATCCTGGATCTGGAGCATATCCTTTCGTCTGTTTTTCCGGATCTGGTCATTGAAGATGTAAAAGAGGATGTCCTGGAAAAGAGATCCGAGATTCCGAGGGATCGTCTGGAGATCCTTTTTGCAGAAGATTCCCCCACCATGAGAAAGGGTGTGATCAAGGCATTGAAAAAAGCGGGGTTTGCCCGGATCAAGGATTTTATAAACGGCGAAAAGGCCCTGAACTACATCACCGGCCCGTATAAAAATGAGAAGGCCGGAAATTTCAATCACGTCGTCCTGATCTCCGACATAGAAATGCCCCGGCTGGACGGGTTGACATTGTGCCGGCACATCAAACAGGACCCTGATCTAAAAAATATATATGTGGTTATGTTCTCCAGCCTTATTAACAGTCAGATGATCGCCAAATGTGAAAAAGTGAATGCTGATAATTATGTCACCAAACCTGAGACGAATCAGTTAATAGAGATTCTGGACAAGCAGTGCCGGTAAGATTGAAACTGTTCTGAAAAAAATGTTATCCCCGGTACGGTAAAATTCTTAAGGATTTAAATTGCAGGCCGCTTTTTCTTCTCGGCGTCAATATACCGATGATACAATATCCTTAGTTGTTTAAAACTGATTTCTTCTTTTTGCTCCAGGGCTTTCTGTCTGATCAAAGGAAGGAGTTTCAGGGCCGTCTCTTTTGAAATCCGTATCCCCTGTTTTTTTAAAACGTGCATAATGGCTGTGGAACCGGAATGATATCCGATTACAAACCGGGTCTTTTTTTGCCCCACGGTTTTCGGAGAAAACAATTGGTAGGCGGTCGGGTTTTTCATCAGTCCTGAACAGTGGATACCGGATTCATGGGAAAAGACCCGATCGCCGATCACCGGTTTTGACGGGGCGATTCGTTGGCCTGACGCCCGGGCCACGATCCGGCACAACCGTGAAAGATAGCTTGCGTCCATCTTTTTGACGTATCCACCCACCTCAAACAGGGCCATGACAACTTCTTCCAGACGGGCGTTTCCGGCCCGTTCACCCAGGCCGTTTACCGTAACACTCACGGCCCCGGCTCCGGCATCAACAGCTGTTACCGCATTGGCCGTGGCCATTCCCAGATCATTGTGGCCGTGAAATTCGAGTATCAACCGGGGGAGCGCGGTTGTCAAATCTGTTATCAGATCCACCACCCCCAACGGGTGGATTTGCCCCACGGTATCTGCCAGGCGCAACTGCCGAACACCGGCTGCCCGGGCAGAGGCGGCAAACCGGAGAAGGAATCGTTTCCGGGTCCGGGTGGCATCCTGGGCACCCACAGAGACATGATCGAAAAATTTTTCAGCAAATTTTACCAGGTCGTTTAATTGCGATAGTACCCATGTTTCATCTTTATCAATGGTTTTAAGCAACAGGGAGGACGTGGGAAAACTGATATGAACGCCCGGGGTCCGGCACCGGGCCGCCAGTACCAGATCCTGTTTCATTGCCCGGCACCAGCAGGAGAGGGTACAGGGCAGATCGGCGCGTGAAAGGGCTCTGATGTTATCCCTGGCCGGTTTTCCCATGGCCGGGATACCGGCTTCAATTTCATCAACGCCGACCCTGGCGAGGGCCTGTGCAATTTCCAATCGTTCGTCGGTGGTGAATACAACCCCGGGGGCCTGTTCCCCGTCTCTTAAGGTGGTATCAACAACCCGGATTGTTCCGGATGATTTGACGGCGGCAGGCGGCATTAGAGTCGATATTCCTCCACGATTCTTCCGTCTTCCAGGCTGTCCAGAATATCGTCAATGGCCGCTTCGGTTTCCACCCGGCCATACCAGATATTATCCGGGTAAATCACCATCACCGGTCCTTCGTCGCACATCTTCAGGCAGCAGGTGGAAGAGACCACAACGTCTTCCATTCCTCTGTCGATGATTTCATTTTCAATGTATGGCAAAAATTCCAGAGAGTTTTTCCGGTGGCATTTGCCCTTGGCTTCACCCGAGGGCCTGAAACTGGCACATACCAGAATATGGGTCTTTGGTGTTTCCATTTATGCTTCTCCTGATCGTTTGTTTGGTTTGAATCGTTTAATATAAAAATCAAAAAGAGGGGAGCGCTTTTCGGTCCTTTTTACATACATCCCATGCCGGTGCCGGAACATTCCTGCCGGTCACATTGAAAGGGTTCGGTTTTTAAAAGATGGTTGATGTTCAGTCCGTTTTTCACTCCATGGAGAATCTCGTCGATCAACCCATTTACAATCAGCACTTCGATCCCGTATTGATCCAGTATCCGTTTGGGTGAGCCGCCGGCGCCACTGACCAGCAGCAGGCGGCAATCTCTTATTATACCGGCAAGTTCGTGCCATCGTCGATCCCCGCCCCCGGGTCCGGGCAAGATCCGATTTTCAATGAAACGATGCGGATCCTTATTGATATCGTATATACTCAGTTCCTCGGCTTCCCCCAGGTGCTGGTTGACCAGCAACCCTTCGCGCGTTGCAACGGCAATGTACGGCAAAGGGGTGTCGGGGAGGCCAACCGGGGTTGCGGGCGCCTCTTTTAATGTGGCAGCCTCTTTTAACGCGGCCATCAGATTCATATCCGGTGTTGTCTCGTCCAGCAGTCCGACGGCATCGGCCCGGCAGCGTCTGCAATGCATCATCTGGGGGATGTATTTCTTTGCCGCTTTCTGGAGACGTGTTATCTGTTCCGGGGCAGGTTCGCTCAGGTGCGAGAAATTGGACCCTTCATTGGGGTAGTAAGGCATACAATTAAACAGATCCACTCCCAGTTCGGCCATCTTTTCTGCAATCCGGTCCACATGAAGGTCGTTTATACCCGGAAGAACAATGGTGTTTACCTTCACCATCACCCCTCTTTCTTTTAATCCTTTTATTGATTCGATCTGTTTTTCCAAAAGAATCCGTGCCCCTTTTCCGGGAGGAAGCGACCGTTTGCCGAACCTGACCCAGGCATAGATCCGTTCACCGATTTTCGGATCAACGGCATTGATGGTAAGAGAGACATGGCTGACATTGAACCTTGCCACCTCATCGAGATAATCGGGCAGGTTAAGGCCGTTGCTTGCCAGGCACAGCAGCATATCCGGATATTTTTTGCTCACCCGTTCCAGAGTTGCGAGGGTCTCTTCAGGATTGGCAAAGGGATCTCCGGGGCCGGCAATCCCCACCACTGAAATATTATCTCTTTCCGCCATGACCCGGTCCAGGTATTCAATTGCCTGAAACGGGGTTAAGATTCCCGAACTGACACCGGGCCGGGTTTCATTGACACAGTCGAATTTTCTGTTGCAAAAATTACATTGAATGTTACAACGGGGCGCCACCGGCAGGTGAATACGGCCATGGCTTTTGCAAGCCTTTGGGTTAAAGCAGGGATGATTGTCTATATTCATTTTTACGTCCTCGCATTCTGGTTTGTTACATGTAAGAGTAACCGGTTTTTGAGGTGTCCTGGCGTCGTTGCAACAGGGTGTTGATAATCGTGTCAAACAATTGCTGGGTCCCTTTGTATCCGATATGAAGAATCCGTGATCCTCCCACCCGGTCATGGATGGGAAACCCGGCCCGGACAAGGGGGATGTTCAGACGCCGGGCCATGGTGTACCCTTTGGAGTTGCCGATCATAAAGTCCGGTTCCATGTGACGGGCGACTTCCTCCATCCGGGTAAAATCCATGCCTTGATGAACCCGGACCTGTTTTTTAATGTTCTTCGACAGCAGCCGGTTTAATACGGTTTGAAGAAATCCGGATTGACCGCCGGTTGCGCATAAAACCGGTATGATACCGGTTTCAGATAGAAAACCGGCCATGGCAGCCACAAAGTCCTCTTCTCCATAAACCACGGCTCTTTTTTTTGAAACATATTTATTCCCATCGACATACGCGTCGATCAGGCGTCCCCGCTGGCACTTGTATTTTTCCGGTACGGCTTTCAGGGTCAATTGTTCAAGACGTGAGAAAAAAAGATCGGTTGCTTTCACGCCAATGGGAATTCCCAGGGATTGACACGGAATGCCGAATCTGTTTTTTAAATACGATCCCGCGCTGGTTTGTCCGTTTTTGACGGACAGATCCAATACCGATCCGAATTCCATGGAGCCGGTGGAGAGTTTCATCCGTTCGATTTCCCGGATGGGTGTCCCGCCCTTTTGAATGGTCTGATATTCAATCCAGGACGGCCCTTCAAGCCGCTCGGAATAATCCGGCAGCAACGCCATCCGGGTATTAAGATCATGAAAAATCTCTTTGAGATGACGCAGATCTTCATTGGATAGCATTCCGGGAAAGAGGTTGATCCTTCTTTTTGTTTTGGGTTTATACTTTTTCTTTCTGCCATTTGGGTTGCATTGTTCCACCACTGCCCGGACCGCCTGGTGGAACCCGTCCGCATGGGTGCCGGAGTAACTGGGAGTGGAAACATGGACCAGGCAGGTCCGGTTACGGTCATAATCCAGGTCGGAAAGAATCATGGGTACGTCGTCCCCGATGGTTTCCGACAGACAGGTGGTGGCAATCCCGATCATGTCGGGTTGATACTGCCGGATGACGTTTTCAACGGCCAGTTTCAGGTTTGCTTCCCCGCCGAAGATGGCGCTCTCTTCGCTGAAGTTGGAGGAGGCAATATCCACAGGTTCTTTAAAGTGGCTGATCAGATATCTGCGCATATATGTGGAGCATCCCTGTGAACCGTGCAGCAGCGGGACGGTTGCCTCAATGCCGTGGAATACCAGTGCGGCGCCCAGGGGGGTACACATTTTACAGGCATTTCGGGTTGCCGTGTACGGGGCTGTTGTTCTCATTTTTAAACTTTTCCTTTAAGGCCCTTTTCCGGGCGATTCCTTGACGGGACCAGATCCCAAACGGGACTGTTCACTGTTTCGTTGACTTCCCGGGCAAAATTGAGCATGCCTTCAAACCCTGTGAGGGGAATTTTACGTTCATGATTGTGGTCGCAAAACCCGATGCCGAGTTTATAGGCAATGGGTCTTTCCTTGACACCCCCGATGAAGAGATGGGCATCTTTTTCCATGACGTATTTGGCAAGCTCCAGGGGATTGGCGTCATCCAGAATAACCGTGCCCGGATCGCACATCTTTTTTAGTCGTCTGTAGTCATCCGGATTCCCGGTCTGAGATCCCACGAGTACCACATCAACGCCAAGGTGCCTGAGTGCCTTGATCAGTGAAAATGCTTTAAAGGCTCCCCCGACGTAAATGGCCGCCCGTTTTCCCGTCAATTCCGCTTTTAACTGGGCCAGTTCCGGCAGAATCCCTTTAATCTCCTTTTCAACCAGACGTTTTGTTTTTTTCATGATTTCCGGTGTATCCATAAAAAAAGAGGCCACATCGTATAGGGCATCTGCCGTGTCCTCGATTCCGAAATAGGAGACCCTCATATGGGGGATGCCGTATTCCGCTTCCATCTGTCTGGCCAGGTGTGTCAGGGAGCCGGAGCACTGAACCACATTCAGGCTGGCCCGGTGGGCGGACTGGATTTCCTTTACCCGGCCGTCTCCGGTCATGACGGACAATACCCGGATTCCCATCTGCTTGTAATAGGCTTTGATCATCCAGGTTTCACCGCCGATGTTGAATTCACCCAAAATGTTGATGGTTAAGGGAATGGGCTTGATGTCCGCACGGGGTTTGTGTTTTCTGTCCAGCTCAATGAGTTGAAACAGTGCGTCGCAGGCGGCTTTGTAGCCATCCTTTTTTGTTCCTTTAAACCCTTCCGAATGGACGGGCAGTACCGGAATGTTTGTCTTTTGGGCCACGCGTTTGCATACGGCTTCCACATCGTCACCGATGATTCCCACAATACAGGTGGAATAGACAAAGGCGGCATTGGGGGAGTAGTCCCGGATCAATTCCAGGAGTGCGGCCTCCAGTTTTTTTTCACCCCCGTAAATGATATCGGTTTCCGACAGATCCGTGGAAAAACTCATACGGTGGAGTTCCGGACCGCTGGACAGTGCTCCCCTGATATCCCAGGTATAGGAGGCACAGCCGATGGGACCGTGGACGAGGTGGAGCGCATCTGCCACCGGATAGAGCACAACCCGGGATCCGCAGAAGACACAGGCCCGCTGACTGATTGATCCGGCCAGGCTCTTTTTTTCGCACGAGATCTCGGCGGAATCGTATCCTTTTTTAATGATCTGTTTTTTTCTGTCTTCCAGTATGGTGATGGGGGGCATGGTATTGTCCTTATATTTTTATCTACATAACCAGTTCAAACTCTTCTTCCGGTGCATCCCTGTCCATTCTGTCCAGCAGGACATCCAGAATTTTTTCCAACAGCCGGATACCGCCGGTGTAACAGACACTGGAAAAATATGAATGACCGACCCGGTCCAGAATGGGGAATCCGTAGCGGACAAAGGGGATATCCTCGTCCCTTGCCATATATTTGCCATAGGTGTTGGCAATGAGCAGATCCACGGGATCGTTTTTAATCCACTGATGGAGAAGAAAGAGATCTCCGGCCGCCCTGACGTTGACTTTACAGGGCAGGTGGGCGGTCATGGCGGCTATCTTTCTTTCAAAGGCTTTTCCGGGGGTGCCGGTGACGATGTGTACGGGCAGCATGTCGATGTCCAGCAAAAATTCAACCAGCGGAATCAGATGATCCGGGTCCCCGGCCAGTGCCACTTTTTTATGGTACAAATATTGGTGCATATCGGTAATCACATCCAGCAATTGCCCCCTTTCCAGTGTGATTGAATCCGGCACGGGAACACCTGCTGCAATTCGCAAGGCATCAATAAAGCGGTCTGTTGCGGAAAGGCCGATGGGCAGATCCTGGACCTGACAGGGAACCTTCCACCGGGCATCAAGGGCCCGGGCGGCGTCGGCGGATGCGGTCTCGCCCAGGGCAATGGTTCCCATGGAGTCTGCCGTGGAGATCAGCGCCTCCTTGCTTACCCCGCCCGGCGGGAACATCTTGTATTTTCCGGTCTGGGGACCGTTGAGGACATTGGATGTGTCCGGAAAAACAATGGGGTTGATTCCCATCATACCTGTGATCCGCTTGATTTCCGTCATGTCGGAAGGCTCTACATAACCCGGGATGATATTGAACCGGCCGTTGGAGGTTCCCGTGGCCTGGGCAAACTGCATGGCCATGGCCTTGGTCATGTTTGAAAAGCCGGTGACATGGGATCCCACATAGCTCGGTGTGCTGGCATGGATAACGGTTTTTCCCTCCGGGACCTTGCCGTCCTTGAGGGCCTTGTCCTTGATCTGGTTGACATCGTCCCCGATGGTCTCCGACAGGCAGGTGGTGTGGACGGCAATAATATCCGGATCATATGTGGTAAATATATTATCAATGGCCTGGATCAGATTGGCCTGGCCTCCGAAGACGGAAGAGCCCTCGGTGAATGAACTGGTGGCCGCCATGACCGGTTCCCGGTAGTGGCGGGTCAGGGTGCTCCGGTGATAGGCACAGCATCCCTGGGAGCCGTGGGAGTGGGGCAGGCAATTGTGGATGCCCAGGGCGGCGTACATGGCGCCAATGGGCTGGCAGGTTTTGGCCGGGTTAACGGTGAGGGCCTTTCTGGGCTTTATCTCTTTTTTTGTGTGTCTGAGAAGCATTTGCAAATCTCTCCTGTGTCATCATGGTGTTAAAAAGGAATACGAAAAGGGCAGGCCGGTTACTCCCAAACATATTTGGCAGACAGTTCGGGGTTTTTCTGCCAGGGTGCTTCCAGGTAACGCCAGACCCTGGAGTTGACCATTCGGTCAATCTCCTTGTAAAAATTGACGGCGCCTTTGAAACCGGCATAGGGCCCCCCTGAATCGTATGAATGGAGTTGCTTCATGGGGATGCCGCTTTTCTGGATGGCGTATTTTTCCTTTATTCCGGCACAATAGATATCCGGCTTATAGATTTCCAGAAGCCGTTCGGTTTCATACTGGCTGACATCATCGATGACCAGTACATTCTCTTCCATTTCCGGCATCATGCCCTTGTAGTCTTTGAATTCAAGTCCTTGTGCTTCCAGGGCCTTTAGTTGTTCAGGCGTTTTTCTGGGGTTGAATTTCCCGGCATCTGCCTTCACTTCCAGCTCTTCTATATTCCTGGAGTCGGCGTCGATTTTGATGTCCGGGATCACATCCCGGCCTTCGTAATCATCTCTGTGTGCAAACTCATACCCGGCAGAGACGGTTTCCATGCCGATCTCTCTGAAAAGTTCCTGGTAGTGGTGGGCCCGTGATCCCCCGACAAAAAGCATGGCGGTTTTTCCTTTGCACCGTGTCCTGACATCCTTGCGGACGGCTTCAACCGCGGGCATTTCCTCTTGGATGACGGTTTCAACCCGGGCGGTCAGCTCGGGGTCTTCAAAGTACTCGGCAATTTTTATCAGGGATTTTGCAGTTGCGTTGGCACCGATAAAATTGATTTTGATCCAGGGGATGCCGTACTTGATCTCCATCATGTCTGCCACATAATTAATGGACCGGTGGCACATGACCGTATTCAGATCCGCGGTGTGGGCGTTTGCAAACTGGTCATAGGTGGAGTTTCCCGAAAAGGTGGAGACCACGCCGATGCCGCATTTGTCCAGAATCCGGTCGATTTCAAATCCGTCTCCGCCGATATTGTATTCACCCAGCAGGTTGATCTTATAATCGGCCTCAATAATGGTATCGTCTTTTCCCACGATGTGAGCGAAAACCCCGTTGTTGGCAATATGATGGCCGGCGGACTGGCTCACCCCCCGGTATCCTTCACAGGAGAACCCGAATATATTGATTCCCAGTTTCTCTTTCATCTCCTTTGCTACGGCATGAACATCGTCGCCGATCAGGCCCACCGGGCAGGTGGAGAAGATGCTGATGGCCTTGGGTTTGAATATATCGTATGCCTCCTGGATGGCTGTTTTGAGTTTTTTTTCGCCGCCAAAGACAATATCCTTGTCCTGCATATCCGTTGAAAAACAGTAGGTGATATAGTTGTCATCCCGGTCGGATGGTGGCCGGGTCTGGTTCCTGCGGGTGAGCCAGGAGTAAAATCCGCATCCGATGGGGCCGTGGGTGATGTTGACAATATCCCGTGTGGGGCCCAGAATAACCCCTTTGCAACCGGCGTAAGAGCAACCGCGCTGGGTAATAATTCCCGGGACCGTTCTGACATTGGCACCCATAACCGGAACGGTTCCGTTTTCATCTTTTTTGTTAACCATGATCTGTCTGGACCGCTTTCTGGCTACCTTGGCCGGATATCGGTCCAGCAATCTCTTTTTTACGGCTTCCGGATCTGTTTTTTCCGTCTCCGGTATGCCCCTGAGACCGGAGTCTTCCGGTTTTTTGTCTGTTTGGGTTTCACTCATCGTTATCACTTGATCCTTCCGGCATTGTCCGCCAGTTTCAGGGGGGGGTTAAAAATCATCCAGCACCTTGTCTCCGTTTTCACCGGTTCTCACGCTGAACGAATCCATGACCGGCATCACCCAGACGACACCGTCACCGGATTTTCCGGTCTGGTTGGCGGAAATGATGGTTTCCACCGTTTGGGTGACCAGCTTATCCGGCACCACAATGGATATGGCCCGTTTGGGAAAGAGCCGTCCGGTCTGGCCCAGTTGGGTAATGGCCTCTTCATACCCCTGTTCCGCTCCTTTGAGGAGGGTCATGTCAATCAATCCCTTTCCCCTGCCAAGGGCCTCGCAGGCGGTCATGGAGGAGGCGCCGATGTCAATCAGGGCTCTTTTTGTCCGGTTGATCCGGTTCAAACGGATCACCGCCATCACCTCTTTCATGCGGCCCCCTCTGCTTCTTTTTCGCTGCCGGTTTCAACTACCCCTGAGCTGATGGTGTATATTTCCTCCACCGGGCTGACAAAGATTTTACCGTCACCAAAGGCCCCCTGGTCACCGGATTTGGCGGTTTTCATGATGGTCTTGAGAACAAATTCCTTGTCTTTCTCATCAATGACCGTGATCAACATCTCTTTGGGAATTTCGTCATAGGTGATTTCCCCGATCTTGATTCCCCTCTGTTTTCCACGGCCGGCAACGGTCATCCGGGTGACGGCCGGAAAACCGGCTTCCATCAGGGCAGCCATGACCGGGTTGGTTTTTTCGGGACGGACAATGGATCGAATCATTATTTTCATCTTTTTCCCCTTTTTTTAACTTATGCGGCAATACCGTATGTGATTAACAGTTCTTCCAGCGCTTCAATCTCCAGCGGAGTAGGAATGACAAACATCTCGTTGGCATCTATTTTTTTTGAAAGCGCCCGGTATTCGTCCGCCTGGGGATGATCCGGTGCATAATCAATGACGGTTTTACGGTTGATCTCCGCTCTCTGGACCATATTATCCCTGGGAATGAAATGGATCATCTGGGTTCCCAGTTTCTTGGCAAGCACCTGGATCATCTCCTTTTCATTGTCTACATTCCTGGAATTGCAGATCAGGCCGCCCAGCCTGACACCACCGGATTCTGCAAATTTTACGATCCCTTTGCAGATGTTATTGGCCGCATACATGGCCATCATTTCACCGGACACGACAATATAGATCTCCTGTGCTTTTCCCTCCCGGATGGGCATGGCAAATCCACCGCAGACCACATCTCCCAGGACATCATAAAATACATAATCCAGGTTTTCATCCCCGTGGTAAGCCCCCAGCTGTTCCAATAAATTGATGGAGGTGATAATCCCACGGCCGGCACAGCCGACACCGGGTTCCGGGCCGCCGGACTCGGTGCAGAGGGTGCCGCCGTACCCCTCTTTTCTTACATCTTCCAATAGGACGTCTTCGCCTTCATCTCTTAAAGTGTCCAGTACTGTTTTCTGGGCAAGGCCGTTGAGCAGCAATCGTGTTGAATCCGCTTTGGGGTCACATCCCACCACCATTATTTTTTTACCGGCTTCAACAAGGCCTGCGACCGTGTTTTGGGTTGTTGTCGATTTGCCGATACCGCCCTTGCCGTAGATGGCTATTTTTCTCATCTTATTTTCCTTTCTTTTAAAGAATATTGCGCGGGTTTTATTTGACCTGTTCTGTTGTTGAAGATATATAGCAACAACCGTTCCGATTCTGATTTTTTTATATTTTATATTTTTAATGTATTGATATGTAATAATTTTTTATACTTTACATGATTTTTAAATAATGAAAAAAATTTATATATAAAAAATAAAACAACAATTATGAAATTAATTATAAACATTTTTGTTATTTTATGTGTGATATATAATCGGGCGGCACAGGTTCGATGAAGGATATTTTGTTTTTTTAAAATCTTCTTAGGAGCAGGTGGGGGGATTTTAAAGCACAGGACACATTGATGGCTGATAGTTCACGCATTAAGGTAACAAGCTGTCACTTAGAAAATAAGAATTTAAAATTTTGGTTATTAATTACAATTATGTCGGAAGAACGGCAGCCGGGCAGATAGATATGGGTTTGGATCTAAAGGACTTTTTTAAGCATCCTCATCTGAGTTTGTTCCCAGCCGTTTACCGTGTAAAATTTTAATGCCGGATGATTTTCCATATCTGCCAAAAGAGACAGGTGGCAGATCCCCGAAGTTTTCGCCCATTGTTCTACGCTTTCCAACAAACGGCTTCCCACCCCTCTGCCGCGGCAGGTGCTATCCACCACCAGGTCTTCGATCACTGCGGCCATGGTTCCGCTTGCCGTTGAAATACGGGTTTGAGCGGAAACCATTCCCACAATCCTTTGGCCTGCCCATGCCGTATACAGCACCCGGTGACTATCGCAGTCCTTTAAAAATAAATGCAGCCCTCTTTTATGGGCTTGGGGATTGAAGGTAAAGGCTTTTTCAATGGAAAAAAGTTGTTTCAACAAAGATACCAATCCGTCAATATCTTTAAGCGTCCCTTTTTTTATAATGATTTGTTTCATGTTGATCTCCATGGGTTGAAAAGAAATTGTGAATTTTGTTTCTGCCGGTTCTGGATATGATTCGGTTCATGCCGGAAAAATAAGCAAACCCCATACCAGAGAAAGATATTGTTTGACATCTGATGAATTGCTTCATATTTTTCTCAAACCCTTGTATAAAACCGATGATCTTAAAAGGGGCGTAAATTAAACAGACTGGAGAGAATCAGAATGCAATTTATTGTAACCGGGTATGACGGAACCGACGAAAACGCCTTGGAACGGCGGATGGCTGCACGGGAAGACCATCTGGCCATGGCAAAAGAGATGGCAGACTCCGGTTGTTGGCTTTTTGCCGCAGCCATGCTCAATGATGACCAAAAAATGGTGGGATCGGTCATCGTATGTGAATTTGAATCCAAACAGGCTCTGAAAACGCAGTGGCTGGATAAGGAACCCTATGTTCTGGGCCGGGTTTGGGAAAGGGTAGAGATCACCCCGGCGGCCGTCCCACCGTTATTTTTAAAATAAGACCGGAAGATCGGATGAAACGGAGAAGCAAAAGCCAGAGGGTCCTTCAGCTGGTCATGGGAGGGGTTCTGATCTGCCTGATTTTCTTAATCGAACGGTTGACTGTACCGCCGGACGGAATCTATTCATACTCAGGTTCCGGGTATAAAGAATTTAAGGTGGGAATGAAAAAAGAAGAGATCCTTTCCCGTATCAACGATAGAAAATCCATCCGCTCCGTCACGCTGTGTCATCCGGAATCGGTATTTGAGCGCCGGGCAAGGGCGATTGAAATCCCCCGTGAAGATATGGAACGATCCGATATCTGGACCTGTCACGACCGGGACGGGAAGAAATATCTCTTTTTGTTTCAGGAGAACCGGTTGGACCGGATTCTGCTGATCAGAGCTTCGGATGCGGTGGCAGATGAAATTTCATTTTTTGACCGATGCCGTGAAAACCTGTCAATACAGACGCTGGATCAAATCTTAAACGGGTTAAAAGAAACAAAGGTCTTTTATGAACCGCCGAAATAGAGTAGGATTAGACAAAAAAAGTTTTTATATCAATCGTTTAGAACTAAATAGAGAAAGGATTGCCACATGGGGCAGATAATTGATAACCATACGGCCCGGTTGGGTGTCGTCGGTGCCGGAAGCTGGGGAACCGCCCTGACAAAACTGCTGGCAGAGAAAGGATACTCGCCCGATTTGTGGGTCTTTGAAAAAGAGATCAAACAAGAGATTGAAACCCTGCATGAGAATCGGGTTTTTCTTCCCCGGATCAAACTGCCCGAAAATATTTTTCCCACCAATGACCTTGAAACGGCGGTGGCGGATAAAGACCTTGTTCTGGTCGTGGTTCCCTCCCATTGTATGCGGGAGGTGGCCGGTAAAATGAAGGCCTTTGTCAGTCCGGATACCATTATTGTTACCGCATCAAAGGGAATCGAGAATAAAACCCACATGACCATGACCCAGATTCTGGCCCAGCAGATCGACACCCTTTCGCCGGATAAGTTTGCCGTGCTGTCGGGTCCCAGCTTTGCCAGGGAAGTGGCAAACCAGGTTCCCACGGCCATCGCTGCCGCATCGGTCAGCCGGGAGACGGCCGCATTTGTCCAACAGGTCTTTTCCACACTGAAGTTCAGGGTCTATATCAATGACGACCCGATGGGTACACAGATCGGCGGTGCCATGAAAAATGTACTGGCCATTGCCGCAGGTATCTGCGACGGGATGGAGATGGGGCTGAATTCCCGTGCCGCCCTGATCACCCGGGGACTGACCGAGATGAACCGGCTCGGCACAAAGATGGGGGCTGATCCCTTGACACTCTCCGGCCTGGCAGGGGTGGGGGATCTCTTATTGACATGTACCGGGGATTTAAGCCGGAACTATACCCTGGGCAAGCAGATCGGCCAGGGTAAAAAGCTGGAAGAGATTATCTCCGAGATGCGGATGGTGGCGGAAGGGGTAAAAACCACCCGGTCGGTTTATAATTTGTCCCGGAAACTGGGCGTCGATCTGCCGATCTGCAACGAAGTATACTCAGTTTTATTTGAAGACTACCGGGTGGAGGATACGGTTGAACGGTTGATGAACCGGTCTTTAAAGCACGAACTGGACGGTGTGATCGAGTGACCGCTTTCACATCGTACCTCACCGGTTTCTGCCGGATTTAAATTCGGATTTCCGGCAGCCCGGAATCAGATCAGGCTCCGGGCTGCCTCAAGGAAGAACGTCAAAAACGGGTTTCAGCGCCTATCGAGTTTCTCAAACAGGATCGCTAATAGTCGCAGATCGACGGGTCTACACTTTTGGGAACCCCTTCATACGGCGTCCATTTTTTTGACCCGTAGCTGTTTTTCTCCCTCATGTTTTTTAAGATTTCAATGCTGGTTTTATATCCTTTGTACATCCGGCACATATCCATGGCCATGCCGCAAATGCAGGCAACGGCCTGGACCATGGAAATATCGTTATGTGAAAATTCCCATGGTGCTGACGTGTACACCCTGATGGCACCGATGATCTTATTGTGGCTGATGATGGGAACTCCCAAAAGAGATGAAATCCCCTCTTTGCTTGCCTCTTTGGGATAGGAGATCCTCGGATCATCCTGAACGTCATAGATGGCAATGGGGACGGCATCCTTTGCCTCTTTGATGGTCTGCATGAAATAGATCGGACCCTTGTTCAGATACTCATCACTTAATCCGGATGACGCGACAAGCCCCAGTTCCCGGGTGCTCCGGTCAACCAGGAAAACGCAGCACCCCTTGGCATTAAAAGCTGTTTTTACACTTTCCGCCGTCATCAGGGCTACTTCCTCAGGATCCTTGCACTGGGAAATCGCTGTGCTTAAACGGGTAATGGTGTCATAATAGACGGTGTGGTTTTTCATTTTTGACTCCTTCCTTATTTGGATTATAAAAAAAGCACTCCGGGAAAAGGAATCAGGAGAAAAACAATTAAAAACGGATTTCAATCGGCCTTCCCCGGCGTGCGCAGTCCACAAACCCGGTCCTGAAAAGAGATTTTGAAAACAGATCCACCCAAAACGGCAGTCAGTAGAACAGATTCAGAAGAATTGAACAATTTTTACAATGGATAATTTCACTATATAGGAATCCGGTTGGCCCGTCAAAACGTTTTTCAGATAATTGCCTGATTGAACCTGACAGTTTCTTTATCATCAGGATGTCAGAAAATGGAGAATAGTCCGGCAGGCCCGGGCGGTTCCGCCCCGGTGATCGCCCAGGTATCTCTTGCATCCGGCTATATTTTCCCATCGGTCCGGCGGTTCTTTTAATGCCGATACCATGGTTTGAACGGCAGGTTCGGCACCGGATTCACGGCAGACGATCTTTTTTGAGAAGAGCCCGTCGCCCACCCAGGCAAAATCATCGTAGTACGGGCCGGTCACCGTAACCGCTCCCCGGATGGCCGGTTCGATGAAGTTCTGCCCGCCCAGGGGCTTAAGGCTGCCGCCCACAAAAACAACGGTTGCAAATCCGCAGGCGGTTGCCAGTTCACCGAACCTGTCCCACAGTATAATGCCGGGACCGGTCAGGCCGGTGTCCGGATCTGAGCGCAATACAAATTTGAGGTTATTTTTTTTCAACTGCCTTTTCCAGGCCGGGATCCGGTGCATATGCCGGGGAAAGACGGCAATGACCTGATCCGGAAACCTTGTTTTCAGCGATTGAATCATGGTTAAAACCATCTTTTCTTCCTGCCGCCTGACAGAGGCGAGGATGGTCAGGGGCAGGGTGCCGGGGAATCGTCTCTTTATGGCTTTTATCTGATCGGCCGGAGCAGGGGGGGCGTCAAAGGTTTCAAACTTGATATTGGACATGGTGGAAACCTGTGAGGATTTAAAAATCCGTTGATACCGGTGTCTGTCCCGGTGGGAAGTGGCCAGGATCAGATCTGGAGCCAGATGCTTCCACAGCAGACGGGTATGGAAATAATGGGCATGACTTTTTTTTGACAATCGGCCGTTGATAACAACAACCTTTGACCGGTTCTGCTTCAGATAATAGAGCAGGGCCGGCCACAGTTCGGTCTCCAGCAGGACCATGACCCGGGGATTAATGATGGTTACCGCCTTTTGAATGACACGCGGCATATCAAAGACAAACCATTGGATGGAAAGATCCATTAACGGGTCATGGGATTCTTTTGCCAGGTTGGTTTTTAAAATATCCAGGCCCTGGGAGGTGATGGATGTCACCAATACCCGGGCGGGTGCGGTCAGGACCATTTGCCTGATCAGGCGGACGGCCAGATAGGCCTCCCCGGCGGAAGCCGCCTGAATCCAGATGTCTGCCGGCTTGAGATGGGCGGTGCTGATCCGTTCATCAAATCCCGGCTTCAGCCGCCGGTGCCTCTTTAATAACGGCAGAATCAGTTGCCAGACCCGGTTGTAAAGTTTTAAAAAATTGAGTATAAAGGCGTTCTTTGTCATGGGGCCATATGCTCGCATGTTTTTTAAATGTTGACAATACCTTCTGATGGTTTAAATAAGGTTTATGGAAAAGAAAAAAACGGACCTCATCCGGGACCGCCGGAAAAAGATCATCTCCATTGTTTTACAGTATTGGAAACGGCTTTTATTCGCCGCTTTCTGCATGATCGTGGTCGCTGCCGCCAGCGGCTTCATGGCATATCTGGTCAAACCGGTGATGGATGATATTTTTATCAAACAGGACAAAGAGATGCTGGTTCTGATTCCGGGCCTGGCCATTCTGGTCTTCTTCCTGAAAGGTGCGGGGGCTTACGGGTCGGAATACTTCATGAATTATATTGGTGAGAAAATAATCCGGTTTTTCAGGAATGCCCTGTATGAAAAGATCATGGACCTTCCCGTCTCTTTTATTCACAAGGAAAAAACAGGGGCATTGATGTCACGGATCACCAATGATGTCAATATTGTCAAGGGAATGGTCTCCACGGCGGTCGTCAACCTGTTCCGGGATTTTTTTTCCGTTATCGCATTTTTATTTGTCATCTTTTACATGGACTGGCAGTTGGCCATAGGTGCCTTTCTTGTTCTTCCCATTGCCTTTTATCCCATTGTTCTTTTCGGGCGCCGGGTCAGGAAATTTTCCACCGGTACCCAGGAAACCATGGCGGATCTGAATTCGTTTCTCCACGAGACCCTGACCGGAAGCAAAATCATCAAGATTTTTAATCTCCAGACCTTTGAAAAAGAACGGTTTAAAAAAAAGACGGCGCGCCTGTTCCGGCTTGAAATGAAAAAGGTGGTTGCAAAAGCGCTGTCGTCTCCGGTTATGGAGTTTTTAGGTGGGCTGGCCATTGCATTTATCATCTGGTTCGGCGGATCACGGGTCATCAACGGCACATCCACGCCCGGTACTTTCTTTTCGTTTTTAACCGCCGTGATGATGCTCTACGATCCGGTTAAAAAGCTGTCCAAACTGAATAATACCATCCAGGAAGGGCTGGCAGCCACCACCCGGATATTTGATGTCCTGGAAGAAGATTCCGTGATTGTCGAAAAAGAAGATCCGATCCACCTTTCAGGAAAAACCCTGGATGTGGAATTCCGGGATGTCGGCTTCTCATACGGACCGGGTGAGGATTCCGCCTTAAAGGGGATCAATCTTAAGGTGGCACCCGGTGAGGTGCTGGCCCTTGTGGGGATGAGCGGCGGGGGGAAAACCAGCCTTGTCAATCTGATACCGCGTCTGTATGATGTGACAAGCGGGCAGGTTCTGATCGGCGGTAAGGATGTCAAAGATCTGTCAATCAAATCGTTACGGGATCATATTTCCATTGTGACCCAGGAACCGATCCTGTTTAACGAATCGGTGAAAGAGAATATCCGGTACGGCCGGATGGATGCCACGGATGAGCAGATCGAGAAGGCGGCCCGGGCCGCATTTGCATACGATTTTATACAGGGATTTCCCAATGGTTTTGACACGGTCATCGGAGAGCTGGGTTCCCGGCTGTCCGGCGGGGAAAAACAGCGGATCTGTATTGCCCGGGCCCTGATAAAGGATGCACCGATTCTGATCCTGGACGAGGCCACATCCGCCCTGGATTCACAGGCAGAGCGCGTGGTGCAGAAGGCGTTGGAAAACCTGATGAAGGGCCGGACCTCATTTGTCATTGCGCACCGGTTGTCCACCATTGATTATGCATCGCGGATCATCCTGCTGAAAAACGGGGGGATTGCCGAACAGGGGACCCATGACGGGCTGATGGCCCGGCAGGGAGACTATTTTAAATTACAGAACATGCAGTCGGCCCGAACCGGCTGATCCGTAATGGAGGAGAAAAAAGATGGCGGTTTCAAATGAACTGTTGGAGATACTGGTCTGCCCCAAATGCAAGGGGGAGATCCGATTAACCGAAAAGGAAGACGGTCTGGTGTGTGAATCCTGCCGGCTCATTTATGAAATAAGAGAGGATATTCCGATCATGCTCATTGATGAAGCCAAACCATATAATCCATGAGCATACCGAAACAACCGGACCCGGCCAAACTGGTTATCGGGTGTATCATGAACGATAAAGCCCTGATTCATGATCTTTTTACCGTTTTCGAGGATCGGTTCGGGCCCGTGGATATGATCAGTGAATGGCTCAAATTCGCCTATACGGATTATTACTACAAGGAGATGGGGTCTCCGCTCTACCGCAAGGTGTTTGTGTTCAAGCACCTGATCGGACAGGCGGATCTGGCCCGGATAAAAGAGACGACCAACGGGATTGAGACCACCTATTCCTGCGGCGGCCGGCGGTCGGTGAATATTGACCCGGGTTATCTGGTCTCTTCAAGATTCATCCTGGCCACGGGAAAGGAATATTCCCACAGGATCTATATCGGCAGCAACATCTATGCCGATCTGACCCTGATGTACTCTAAAAAGACCGGATTTCAGACCCTGGACTGGACATATCCGGACTATGCATCAACAAGTATGCTCTCTTTTTTATCAAAGGTCAGAACCAAATATCTGATCGATTTAAAAGCGGACAGGAAAAAAAACACCTCAAGAGGAATAAATATAGATGATAAAAAGTATGACCGCATTTTCAGAAGGGACGTCTTCCTGTAACGGCATCACGGCACAGGTGACCATCCGGTCGTATAATTCAAGGCACATGGACATGGCCTTTTATGCGCCTGAACACTGCCAGCCGTTTGAGGAAGAGATAAAAAAAATAATCCAGAAACGCCATCAGCGGGGGCGGTTCGAAGTCCGTTTGTCTATTTTGGATGAAAGAAAAGACGCAGATCTGTTTGAAGTGGATGACCCCAGGGTGGCCTCTTTTTATACTGCTCTTAAAAAGATCAAAGACGATCTCAATCTCAGTGAAGAGGTCGGTATCTCCCATATTCTCACCGGCCGGAACATGATTGTTCCCTCCTGCAAAGAGCAGGACAGCCGGCAGCTGTGGGCGGCCGTGTCACCTGCCGTGGAAACGGCCAGTGAGGATCTGGATCAGATGCGCCGGCAGGAAGGGAAAAACCTGTTTGATGATCTGATGGGAAGAATGGGGTATATTGAGGAAAATCTGAAAGGTATCGAGGAAAAAGCTGCCGGTATTCCGGATGTATACAAGATGCGTCTCATGGAACGGATCAACCGGCTGACTGCGGATACGGATCTGATTGATCCGGTGCGTATCTGCCAGGAAGCCGCCATGTTAGCCGATAAAAGCGATGTCTCCGAAGAGATCGTCCGATTGCGCAGCCATATTCAATTGTTCAAAGAGATTTTAGCGGCAGACGAATCACAGGGCCGGAAACTCAATTTTATGATTCAGGAATTTAACCGCGAGTTTAATACCATCGGTTCTAAAGCGGGAAACGCCCGGTTATCCCACCAGGTGGTGGATATGAAATCCGAACTGGAAAAAATAAGGGAGCAGGTACAGAATGTCGAGTAGCCGATGGAATAAAAAAGACCGTGTCATGGAACAGCTGCTGCTGAACCTTGGATTCGGAAACACGGTGGTGGCGGACAAGGTGGTGGCGATTTTATCCCCCAGTTCAGCCCCTATGAAACGGGTGAAGGATGAAGCCAAGGCCGACCGGCGTCTGGTGGATGTCACCCATGGCCGGAAAACCCGTGCCGTAATTATTACGGAAAGCAACCATGTTTTTCTTTCCGCCATCCAGGCAGAGACCGTCTCGGGCCGGTATGAAGCCCTGATGAATCCGGCGGAGGAATAATCCAATGGCAGTTTATGGGAAACTATTCGTGATCTCGGCCCCTTCAGGTGCCGGGAAGACCACCCTGATCCGCGAAGTCCTCAAACAGTTTAAATCGCTCTCTTATTCGATTTCCTCAACCACCCGGCCCCCCCGGAAAAATGAAACCGACGGCCGGGATTATTTTTTCATCACAGCCCATGAGTTTGAAGAGAAGATCCGTCAGGGGGCATGGCTGGAGTGGGCCAGGGTGCATGATCATTATTACGGCACCTCCAGATCGGTTGTTGAACAGACCCTGGAACAGGGCCGGTCCCTGCTCCTGGATATCGATGTCCAGGGAGCGGCCCAGGTAATCAAGTCCGATCTTTCGCCGGTAACCCTGTTTATTCTGCCGCCGTCAGTGGAAGAACTTGAGAGGCGGCTGAAAGGAAGGGGAACCGATGAATCGGCCGTAATTGAAAAACGGCTGAAGAATGCCGTTGCCGAGATGGCGCAAAAGGATACCTATCAATACCAGGTGGTCAACGATGATCTTGAGACCGCCGTCAATGAGATCCTTTCGATTTTTAAAAAGGAACTGGCCTGACTCTCATGAAATCCGGAACGCGAAAAGGGGAGAAGAAAAAGCCGTTTAAAAAGGGGACGCACGATCTTCTTTTTGGATTTCATTCCGTCCTTGAGGCGCTGAATGCCGGAAAAAGGCAGATCTTCAGCATCCTGATCTCTAAATCACGGAGATCCGGGAGAGTCCATAAGATTCAAACCCTGGCCGGGCAAAAGGACATTGATGTCGAAATACTTGACAGGGAGACTATGGATAAGCTGACCGGGTATGCCAACCACCAGGGCATTGCTGCCAAAACCGGTTTTTTGCCGGTGAAAAAGGCCGGAGAGGTCATCGAACGGGTCCGGGAGAGCGAGACCCCCTGTTTTATACTGGTTTTGGAAAATATTGAAGATCCCCATAACCTGGGCGCGTTAATCCGGACCGCCCTGTGCAGCGGCGTGAATTACATCCTGATTCCAAAGGACCGGTCCGCCTCTCCGTCTGCCGCGGTTTCTCGGAGTTCGGCCGGGGCCATGGAACATGCGGATATCTATATGATCACCAATACCGCCGCTATTTTGAAATCCTTAAAAGAGGCGGGGGTATGGGTTTCCGGACTGGATGCCGATGGGGATACCGCCTTGTTTGATGCGGATTTAACCGGCCATATCGCCCTGGTGATCGGCGGGGAGAACAAGGGGATCCGGCCGGTGGTGAAACGGGAATGCGATTTTTTGTTGTCCATTGCCAACAAAGGGCGGATCAACTCCTTAAATGCATCCGTGGCAGGGGGAATCGCCATGTATGAGGCATTGCGCCAGCGGATATAACCGGTTACCCGTAATGGACCGGCCCGGACCTGCAAGGCATCACAGTCCCGTGTGCCGAAATCCGGCTGCCCCTGACACGGCAGAAAGAGAACCGAACAACCGGATTGGGAGGGCCCTGAATCTGCCAGGAGAAGACCCGGATGAAACAGATGTCAAAGCTTGGCCGCACCGTGGCGGCATATGGTGATTGGTCCCGTACACTTTTATGGTTAAAGCAGATTCTGTATCCTGCCAAATGCCTGAAATGCAATGCTTACATGACGCCGAAACAAACCCGGGAACCCCTTCCGGAAGACAGCTTCTGCCCTGTCTGTCTGGCAGACGGATGGGATGGGATAGACCCGCCGTATTGTATCCTGTGCGGTATCCAACTGCCCGGGGCCGCCGCCCCGAACCATGTCTGCGGCCCCTGTTTGAAAACCCCTTTGAACATGGGGAAGGTCAGGGCGGCGGTTGAATATAAAGGCCTTGCCAAAGATGCGATCTCATTGTTCAAGTATCATTCAAAGCTCTCCCTTTGCCGGCTCTTTGAGTCCATGATGTTTCAGACGTTTGCAACGCATTTTGATCCATTGCAGATCGATCTTCTGATACCCGTCCCGCTTCACCCGAAAAAGTTAAAACACCGGGGATTTAACCAGGCCTATCTGCTGGTGAGATCCTTTGAAAAAATCTCTGTTCAGCAGAATGGGTGCCCGCCGTCCTGGCAGATTGACCTGAGCAGCCTTGAACGGCGCAAAGAGACCCGGTCCCAGACCGGGCTTGATATTGATTTACGGAAGAAAAATTTAAAGGGTGCGTTTCATCTCAGGGATGAATCCCGGATTAAAGGCAAGGCTATTTTATTGATCGATGATGTCCTGACCACGGGGGCCACCTGCAACGAGGCTGCCCGCCTTCTGCTTGCAAAGGGGGCGCAGAGAGTGGATGCCCTGGTATTGGCAAGAGCATAGTTTCAGGGTATACCATTAATAATGATGCGTTCCGGTATTCCGGACAAGGAACAGATCCGATAATAATGGAAAAGGCGGATGCATTAAATATGTCACGGGCAGGGGCAATCCGTAAAACCGGTTTCCGGCAACTCTCCGTATACGGGCGGGGGGTTGGACTTTTATGGATATTGGTCCATCTGATCTGCATTCCCCTTGCAGGCGCCGACCCCCTGCCGCTGCAGATTGAAAAAAAGATACTCCGGCTGATTGAATCCAATGCCGTTGAAACGGCAATATCCGGGCACGCCTGCCGGCAGACCGACGGATATCATGTCTATCTGATCGATAATTTTGACCAGACCATTCAGATTCTGCCCGGCCTTCAAACCAGCCATGGCAATCTGATCTGTAAAATGCTGGCGTCGGGTCGGAAGGATATCCGGGTCACCCCGTTGAACACCGGATTGAGCCAGGGGCTGGCCCGGGTGATCCAGGCCCTGGTCGACGGGGCCTGCATCGATCTGGTCCTGTCTGCCACCCCGGGGTCCAACTATACCTATTCCCAGATCAGCAGCCTGTTTGAAACACCGGTCCATCTGGATCATACCAACATCCTTGAAAACCGGGACCGGCTCAAACAACTGATCGTGGATATTGCGGTCCACGGATTTCCCTCGGTGAGATGGCTGGAACGGGCTGATATCAATTCCAGTAAGTTGAGAAACGATGCGATCAAGCTGTTGTTTATCGAAACCTTGGGGCGGTTCAAGGTCCCGGTGGTCCTTCCGTATGGCAACATCGATACCCGGTATAGGGGTGACATCCGTCACGTGAACCTGATGAGCCTGTCGGAGAATGCCCGGGTGTTCAGCGCCCTTGACCGGAATAATAAGCGGATCAGGGGATATCCTTACAGTCCGCTGAGCGCCGGAGAGGTCAAGGCAGAGTATCGGGTCACGGAATGTCCGGTGCCGGGCCGGCCATTTCAAACCCGTGTGGATGTGAATGAAGACGGGTGGTTTGACTATGTTGTCGAACATAAAACGATTCAGTTTCCCGATGATTCAATCAACGGTTCAATCGATAGCCCGGCCAAAAGCCCCTGCCGGAAGCAGGGATGGATTATCGGAACTTCGTTTATCGTGCCGCACATGGTCAAGCAGATGCTGCCGCTTAAAAAATGAACAACCCATCTTTTAAAGACCCATATGATTTTTTTCTACTCCCAGGTTGTGAACGGTCATTCCGGCACTTTCCATCATCATGGCCACCAGGTTTTTACCGATGTCATGAAGATCGCCTTTCTTATAAATCCGTGTAAGGCTGATATAAACCAAATGCCAATGCGGCCGTGGCTGTTGTTATTGAATAAATCCCAGCAGCCGTGGAATAAACAGGGACAATTCCGGGAAATAGGTGGTAATCAATGCCACGGGCAGCGCCACCAGGGACATGAGCCTGACGGCGGTACCGACAGCTTCGTGGATTTCACATTCTCCGATCCTGCAGGCCATATACAATATGGGGGCGGTGGGCGGGCTATTAGCACCGATGACCACGCTGGTGCCCACAATGGCGGCAAAATGAACCGGGTGAACCCCGTTGGCCTGCATGACCGGCAGCAGCAGGGGAGAAATGATAACGGTGACGCTTAGGTCATCCACGATCATCCCGGCCAAAATGAGAAACAGGTTTACGACCAAAAGAATCCACACCGGGTCTTTGAATGTGTCCAGCATAAACTCAGTGATCTGCTGGGGTACCCGTTCCATACTGAAAATCCGGCCCACCACAAGGGAAAAGAGCAGGATAATCAAAATAACACCGGTGGTTTCAGCGGCATCGATCACACTTTGAAAAACAGCCTTGGGAGCCATATCCCGATAAATAAAAAAACCAATGATGAAAGCGGCGACAGCAGATACCGCCGCTGCTTCCGTCGGTGTAAACACCCCGCCGTAAATGCCTCCAAGGATAATGACGGGCAGGGACATGGCCGGCAGTGCCCTCCGGGTGGACCGCCCCATGGCCGGCCGTTTCTTCAGTAGGGCCGCCCCAGAATCGGGAAGCACCAGTTTGCCCTGTCGTCGGAACATGAAATAATTGGCGATACACAACCCGATGATCAAAAGGATTCCCGGACCGATGGTAGCGGCAAAACAGGCAGCCACGGACTGCCGGGTGACGGCTGCAAACAGAATCATGGTGATGCTGGGGGGAATCAGGATTCCCAGCAGGGAAGAAATACCAAGGAGGGCACTGGCATAGGCCCTGGAATATCCCCGCTCCGCCATGGGTTTGATCATGATCGATCCTATGGATGCAACAGCGGCACTGGCTGTGCCGGAAATGGCTCCGAACAGCGCAGCAGCAAGAATCATGGACATGCCCAGCCCCCCTCTGATCCTTCCGATGAGAGACTCGATAAATTCAATGAGCCGCTCTGCCAGGCCGCCGCTTTGCATCAGGTAACCGGTGAGAATGAACAGGGGCAGCGCCATGAGCACGACCGAGTTCATGGACCTGAAACCGGTAAGCATCAACGAGTTGAAATTAACATCATATAAAAACCCCAGGACCAGCGTCATGCCGGCAAATGAAAATGCTACGGGAATGCCTGCCACCATCAGTATCACCAGAACGCCGATACCTATCAATGCTTCCATGATTACGTCTCCTTGAACGGTTCGCCGGTTCTGCTTGGTTTTATCAATCCCAGTATGGCCGTTACCAGGTCCCGGATGCCGTAACCGGCCACCAAAATACTGGCAACAAAGATGCTCAGCATGGATGAAAGCCACGGCAGGTAAAGGATGGGAGTAGTTTGAGGCCGTTTGATACCCCAGTCGACAAGACCCCAGGCCCAGCTGATAAAAAAGAACATGATGACAAGGGATACCGCAGACAGAATGATATCATAGATCCGCTTTTTCAGCCCTGTAAACACCTGGTTGAAGATTCCGATCCTCAGATGGGAGCGGTTGGCACTGGCAAGGCCGGCACCCAGCATGTAAAGCCACATAACCAGCAGCAGGTAGATTTCCGGAAGACCTCTGAACGCATGCTCAAATAGGTGGCGTGCCACGATTTCCGCCACCATGAGGACAGTGACGCTGATACTTAAGATAAAGCAGGCCACGCCTAACAATTTTTTCAGCATGATATCAATGGTCTTCATCTATCCCCCTTTATATCGATTGAATTTTTAAGCATACCCGGGCAGACGCCGTCAGGGTTGCCAATACAGGTATGAAACGGATTACATTTTGCTGGCGTTCTGGCGGATCTGGTCCATCAGCTTTTTCCCGACGATCTTTTCCATTTCCGGCCAAACCTCGGCTCTAACCGCTTTAATGGCAGCGGTATGTTCTTCTTTGGAAAGCGGGATATACTTGATGCCATGGTCAATGGCTTTCTGTCGGTAGTACAGATCCAGGTCCCGTCCTTCCTTGAATTGTTTTTCCATGACCATTTTGGCGGCTTGTGCCACTATGTCCCGGTTTTCCTTGCTCAGCCGGTTGAAGGACTCCAGGTTGGCGACGAGATTGGCGGTCATGAACTGCTGTTTGGTATGAACATAGTATTGGATTACATCCCTGAAATATTCGTAATCCCAGAAAATGATGTTGGCCGCGTCCCCGTCAACAACACCGGTCTGGATGGCCGTGTACAGTTCATTCCAGGCAATGTCGGCTGTTTGATAGCCCAGGGTCTGGACAACGTGGGCAAACGGAAAGGCCGGTGGTGTCCTGACCTTGATCCCTTTGGCGCCTTCAATAGTGGTGGCATAACTGCCCCGTGTGGCGATGCCGTTAAATCCTTCCGGCCAGGGGCCGAAAAATTTGAGGCCTAAATCGGCAAAGAGTCCGTCAATGATTTTGTTTAACCAGCCGCCCGGTGCATAAGCGGCCATAGCATCTTCCCAGCTCAACACCATGTAGGGGGTGTAAAGCACGCTGATCCGCTTGTCATAGGAGGTCATGGGCCAGGAGAGCATCAAATCGATATCTCCCATGACAAACTGGTCAAATACCTCCTGCTGTCCGCCCAGTTCTCCCTGGAAATAAACATTGATCTTTATGGTGCCGCTGGATTTTTCTTCAATGAGTTTTGCCCAGTATTCCATGGCATTTCCGGCCGGGGTGCCTTTGCTGCCATCGGCTGTTGCCAGTTTCAGGGTAACGGACTTGGCATGGACCGAGGTAACTGCCATGGCAAAAGCGCCCAGAAAACAGACGGCCAGGACGGCGATTTTTTTTACATGTGTTGAATTCATAATTCTCTCCTTAAGTTATGGTGTCATATGTTGTGGTGTTAAGCGGCAAGGCTTATCCGATCACGGAAAAACTGGATTCCGGGTTGATTTCGCGCAGTCGGCTGAAAAAACCCACATCGCAGATGCGTCGGGTATAGCGCATGGTGAATTTTACGGGATCATGATCGTGATCATGGCCCTTTTCACATGCCCCGATCAATTCTGCCATGAGAACGCCCACCACCGGCGCATTCTTATACTGATTCCCGGACGTCCCCACGGCCATGTAAAAGCCGGGCAGGTCTGATTTGTCATAAACGGGGATCCAGTCGTCCGAGGTATCGTAGAGGTCAACCAGACCCTGGGCCTTACCCTGGCCGGGGATGGTAAGGCCTTCCAACCGCTGGGCTTCCCGCATGACCTGGGTGGTCCACTGATCGGTAAAATTTTGATTGTAATTGTCCGGGTCATCCACATACTCAAGGGTGTCACATTCAGGGTCCTCAGAGCCGATAAGCACATGGTTGCCGATTTCCGGCCGGGAATAGACGCCGGTATCAGAGTCGGATATAATCGTGCCCAGGTTATTGTAGTCAAATCCTTCCGGTGCCGGTACATGGCAGACTTCCTGTTTCAACGGACGGGTTTTTATGTTCATACCCTCTGTCACGCCGGCCATGTCATTGATCAAATGGGAGTGGGGGCCGGCCACATTGACGACCACCGGCGCTTCAATGTCCGTACCGTCGGCCAGTTTGATCCCCCTGCATCGACCGTCTCTTTGAAGGATATCAACCACTTCGGCATTAAACAGGTAGTCGGCCCCCCTATTTTCGGCCGCTACCTGGACATTGTGCACCGACTGTTTGGGATCGGAGATCAACCCCGATTCTGGTATGTAAATGGCACCGGGAATGGTGCCGTTGGACTCTCCGAACGTTGAATCAGTGGGCAGCTTGGGTGGCCCGAACCGACGGGTGTCAATGATCGGTATCAGTTTACGGATCCCTTCGGGGTCCAGTTCCTGATAGCAGATATGCATGTCATCGAGAGCAGCCATTACATTTTCAAGATAGTGGTTTTTTTCAGTCTTCATGACAAGACAGCCGGTGTTGATATATTTGACCAGACCGGTGGGATCGGCTTTGCCTAAATATTTGGACCAGTCCAGCCAATAGTAATAACCTTCTCTGGCCATGGCGACCCCGTCACTGGTGGAGTAGTGAAGCCGGATGATGGCACAGGAACCCGAGGTTGAACCGAACCCGGATCCTGACAATTTATCGACATTGAGGACCTTTTTTCCCTGTTTTGCCAATTCAAATCCCACACAGGCACCGATGATACCCGCACCGATGATAATGGCGTCATATTTTTTTGTCATTGCTCTATTCTCCTTGGGCTATATGTGGTTTCTAATCGTTTTGGCGGCTGGTAAGTTCTTTTTCACCATGGGTTCGAATGTGGTCCAGTGCATTGATAACACTGTCGGAAAGGCCTTCCGGCTTGTGGGACTCCAAAATTGTTTTGATTTTTTCCCTGACCCGGTCCTCGGTTGTTTTGCATCCGGAGGCGGCCCATTTTTCATAGGGCTGACGGGTAAAAACCGTTGTCCGCCAAAGTTCATTTTTAAAATGGTTCATTGTGTGAGGCTCAGCCAGGAAATGGCCGCCCTGGCCGACTTTGGCAACCACATCAAGGGCCAGGTGCTCGTCGTCTACTTGCATACCGCTCAGGAATCGTTTGGCCATACCGATGATGTCGTTGCTCAACACCAGTTGCTCCGCTGCACAGGCCATGGACATGTCCATGTACCCGACATCATGTATCAGGTTCAAACCGGCCATGCCCTGGGCCATAATATGATAGGCCGCCTCGGCACCGGCCTGGGCATCCAGGACTTTTGAATCCGTGGCACCGGCAAGCCCCCAGGTGGGAAGACGAAAGGCCTGTGCCACCTCTGCCTGGGCTGCCAGGCAGAGACTCATCTCCGGGGATCCGACACTCATCAGGGCCTGGGCCATATCCAGAATTCCGAAATTACAGCCAAGCCCCACCGGACAGCCGGGCTGCCGAAGCTGGGCAATCACTACGCAGA
>JANQML010000011.1 GCA_028280105.1 Desulfobacula sp.
ATCGTTGCAAAAAGCGTGAAGGTTCCAGCTTCAAGGCGCCAAGGTTGCCGCTGTAGTAATCTACCGCAAAACCTTGGGAACGAATGGGAACGAAGAAGATGGGATCTTCACGCTTTTCCCGAAGGGTAAGAATTTGTAAAAAAAGATGAAATGACGGAACCCATTTATGATGAAGTCTTAAAAGCGTCTTTAAATTCAAAGCCTTTGTTGTATCGTCAACTGATTTCATCTTTTATGATAAAATTTTTATGCAACGTTGAGGCTAATTTGCCCTTTGTCCTTGCAGGCGTTCACGAATGAACTCCAGCTTTCAAATCACAGTTCAGATATCCCTCAGGATTCAGCTTCTGGTGAATGGGCAGGACAATCGCATGTAGATTCTCAGGATAAATTCATTTCAGTGAATTAACCATCATCGGTAAACGCTGCTGAAATCAGTCGATTGCCTATCTCCCTGCAATTAAAGGGGTAAAAATTCATGCCAAGTTTACATGCGTTTACCCTGGAAGGCACCCTCCCTGACTTGCATTTTTATTTTTTTATTGCAATACATACATGCCTCTGCCATAATGAGCATGCTCAATAAGTGAGCCTATTCAAACATTCCGATTATTAAAGGTGATAATGGAAAAAAAAGAGGTAAGTAGCGGAAACCGGAGACAAACTCAAAAAGAAGAGACTCGCAAACTTATACTGGAGAACTCACGGGATCTTTTTAACGAACTGGGCTTTGATAAAACATCCACGCGAGCCATAGCCTTGCGGGCAGGCGTGGGAGTCGGCACGGTCTTCAGCCATTTTCCGGACAAATCCTCCCTGTTGATTGCCGTGTTACTGGATGACCTAAACGCAACCCAGGCAGACGCTATGAAACGCATACCTGAAAAGAGCCCTGTGTGTGACCGGTTTCTTCATCTTGCCCGTTTTTTTTATACGTATTATGCAAAACGCCCGGACCTGTCCCGAACATTGTTAAAAGAACTCTGGTTTGTAAAAGGAGAATGGGGTGAAAAGTTGACCACCCAGGCCTTTGAATTCGTTTTCCTGGTCGGCAATATGCTGGAACAGGCCAAAAAGAGAGGTGAGATCCGGCCCGAAACAGACACACTCCTGTGCGCCAGGGCTTTTTTCTCCCACTATCTGATTGTCCTGTATGAAGGGCTGAACAGCCCCGACATCGATGTGGAAACCATGATCGGCACACTGAAAAGACTGCTCGAACAGCTTCTGGCAGGTGTCGGGCAAACCCGATAACACCAAAGGAGTGATCATATGCAACTCAAATATCTCTATTCGTTCTTTAAAACTTTTCAAATCCCGGGACTTTTTTCCGTGTTTTCAGACTTTAAAGGGATTGTCAGATATCACTTTTTGTATGCTGCTGTTGAATCCGGGCTTCTTGAAGCATTGAAAACCCCTTGTTCAAGGGACAACCTGATCAAAAAACTGTCGGTTAAAAACCCGGACATATTAGATGCCTTGCTCAAAGTCGGTATTTCCCTTAAAGAACTGAACTGTAAAAAGGACCACTATGGTATCAGGGGAAAAAGATCACGGGCTATGGTCGGTGCATACGGGGATACCCTGTCGGCAGTTATTCAGGCCAATGTCACCTATTATAACAATTCATATCGCTATGCTGCCGCCCGGATGAAAGGTGCTGGCCTAGGTGACGACCTGAGACATTCAGGGGATATTATCGCCAGGTTTTCCAAACTGTCAGACCCTGTGATCAAAACTTTCCTGCGGGATATCGTGCCACAGGGCCCGGGGTTGCGGGTCTTAGACATCGGATGCGGATCAGGCCTTCTGTTGAAAAGCATGATGCAAATCAACCCGGGTCTGTCCGGCCTGGGAATTGACATTGATGACGCCGCCATCAGGCAGGCCATGCAGAATACGAAAAAATGGGGGGTATCCGAGAATTTTAAAATAGTAAAAGGGGATATCCAGGACCTGCCGGATGATATTCCCGGTTTTGATTTGATCACCATGGTTAACCTGGTTTACTATTTTCCGGTTGGACAGCGCCCGAAACTTTTCAAGACACTTCGGTCCAGACTGACTACCGGTGGAAGTCTTGCCATCATCATGAATATGCAGGGAAAAGAAACTGATTTCGGAGCGGCAAACTTAAACATGGCCAATGCGTCAATGCGGGGGGTCACACCACTGCCGGACTCTGCTACACTTCAGGAGCAGCTAAAAGAAAGCGGTTTTTCAACCGTCAGGGCTTCAGACCTGATGCCGGGCAGTTCATTCGTAGGCATGCTGGCGAAATAATCAGAAACAAAAAATGGCGCGTGCTATTGACATTTTTCATCTGGATATGCCTGGCATATAACTCACCGCTGCCACAAAAAAGTATTTCTTCTTAAACTGGTCAAAGACCGCGAGCGATTATTATATTGGTTCTTTCAGGCAAAAAAGAGATATGGTCTCTGTATTTTAAACTACATAATGCCCTCGAATCATATCCATCTTCTTGTTTATGACAAAGGCCGTGACCCTGATCATATTCCAAGATCGATACAATTGATTGCAGGCAGAACAGGACAGGAATATAACCATAGAAAAAATCGTAAAGATGCTTTTTGGGAAGACCGGTATCATGCCACAGCAGTTCAGGATGATTCTCATTTAATAAAGTGTATCAGCTAGGCGAACTATTCGGCGTCAATGCCTACAGCACAGTAAGCAGCATTATTCAAAGGGTTTCAAAACTAATAGCAACTGACAAAGGGATCAGAAACAGAATAAAACGGATACAAAATAGCATTAAGGGTCAAAAATAGACTTGACCCCTTTGTTATTACTGCGGACGGTTTCAATGTGAGTTCCGGTGAGCACCTTTGGGGTGTATTGATACAGGTGCATTGATTGCAATAACGCCTAAAACGACGCAAATAAGACCCACCCCCGATAAAAGCGTGATCCGTTCACCAAGTATTGAAACCCCCAAAAGAACTCCCACGCCGGCCCTCAGGTAACTCTGGCTTGCCACCCCCATGGAGCCAAGGGTCCGGACAAGCCGAAAGTAAATCAAAAGCGCAACCCCGGTACAGAGGATTGCAAGCAGTGCCGCCGCAATAATGGAATTATTTGACGGCGCTAACAGCCATGGCTGATCAACGATGAGACTTAGGGGCACTAAAATCAGAGTGGCCCAAATCATCGTACCCACAGCGGAGACAACAGGCGGCAGACAAGAGAGCCGTTTCCCGTAGATTGCTGCGCCCGCATACAGCATTGCGCCGGACAAGACCGCCAATTGTGCTATGACCTGCCGTCCTATGCCATTCACGGCATCCACCCCCACGATAAGCGTTACGCCCATCAACCCGAGACATGCCCCAATCAATTTCAAAATGCCCGTGGACTCGTGCCTGGTGAAAAAAAAGGTAAAAAAGAAGACAAAAACCGGAGACGTGGAATTCAACACACTGGCAAGCCCGCTGCCGACATATTGTTGTCCCCATGCCAAAACGGTCCACGCGCCAATGCTATTGAAGACGGCTTGAACAAAAAGCTGTCGCCATCTTTGGGCATCTCTGGGCAGACGGACGCCCTGGCAAGAGATGACAATCATAAGGAAACATGCCGCACCCGCAACTCTTATGGCGATCAACGTCACAGGCGGAATGGTCTCAAGGGCGATCTTGATGAAAAGATAGGATGAACCCCATAGAAAAGATAGAAGGGCGAGCAGCGCTATCTCCAGTTTGAGATTCGTGTTCCGGCTTTCCATTTCATCCATTCCTCTTTTATGAGTCCTGACGTTTCACCTTTTTACTTGAAATCATATCCGAGCAAGGTATAGTTGTGAAATGCATAATTGATATAATCATCATAACGAAAGCTGATAGAAATGGAGATGAGCCATATTGAAGCCTTTGTCACCATCGCCCAGGTGAAAAACTTTTCAAGGGCGGCCATGACCCTTCACCTGTCACAACCGGCAATCAGCCGGCGAATCCGGTTACTTGAACAAGAGTTGAATGTCTCACTTTTTGAACGGGTGCATAAAGGGGCGTTGCTCACTGAGGCCGGCTGCAGATTTTTGCCCTATGCAAGGCGGATTTTAGCCGCGGCCCGTGACGGCATTGACGCCATCCGGGCGATGGAACAGCATGAAATCGGAACCGTTAAACTGGCATTGGTGGGATCCCTTGCCAGTACGAATCTGACGCAAACACTCCTTAATTTCCGAAAGGCCTATCCAAAGGTGAAACTTTTACCACGAACGGCGCTCAGCAGTGAAGTCAGTGCACTTGTCCAGGGTGGTGAAGTCCATCTCGGCCTTCGCTATTTTCCGGACTCCCATCCTGATTTAGTGTCATACACGGTGGAAAAAGAGTCTCTAGCCGTTGTCTGTTCCATCCACCATAAGTTCCGGGGAAGCGTCCCGGAACTGCCTGAAGAGCTGAAGGAAATACCCTGGGTCAGCTATCCCATCGGTTCGGGCTCGTCCGGAGAACCATTTGCAAGGATGTTGAAACAAAAGCTGATCGTAAATGGGCTTTCAGATGCCCAGGTGATTGAAATTGACAGCTTAACCGCACAGAAACGGATGATCGAAGCCGATTTTGGCATTGGATTGCTGCCGGTCAGTTCTATCCGGGAAGAATTAAAATTGGGAACCCTGAGGGTGCTGGATATTCCAAAAATGAAAACCAAAGTGCCGGTGAATGTTTTATATCGCAGGCATGGCTATTTAAGCCATGCCGCAAAACGGCTTTTGGAAGAATTATCCGGGAGCCCGCAAATCATGACTGCCACTTCAGGCGATTGACCCAGTCATAAATCAGCCTGACGGTCCTGCCGTAGGGCGGCGTGATGGCCAAGGGCGCCCTCGGTCAAACATTTCCCTGGTCCCCTACCTCTGGTCGGCTGCCCCCCCTGAGCTTGGCCGTTATGTACCAAAATGCCCGAAACATAAAACTTGACTTGTAATTATAATATATTTACATTGTAGTTATGAATTGTTATTAGGGATTTGATTCTCAGCCATTATCATCGATTGAATTCCATCCAATTCCAGGGATAAGATTCCGCCACAGA
>JANQML010000292.1 GCA_028280105.1 Desulfobacula sp.
TATCGGTCCTGCCGGTGACAAATTTTTTCCACCAGGCCTGTTTCAGGTTGTTGACCAGTTCCACCCCCAGGGGGCCGTAATCCCAGGCATTGGCCAGGCCGCCGTAGATTTCGGATCCAGGGTATACAAATCCCCGCCGTTTGGAAAGGGAAACGATTTTGTCCATTAAGGTCTCTTTTTTCTTCTGTTTTGCCATCGTACTCACTCCAGCTGATTTGGGCTGCTCCGACAGATCTCCTGTGCCGGATACCCGTTAAAATTAAAACAATGTAATCCGGTTTTTGTAATACACTCTGGCACTGATTAAAAGGCATATTCTTTTTTTCTTTTAAATTAAATCTTGGCGTATACCATATCCGTTGCATCAAACCGGTGGAATTTTATCCCGGTTCAAGGCCTGGAAAACCGTTTGATCCGATGGCATCACCTTTCACAATGATTTGTTTTTAAAAGGTTTTATTACTTTATTCAGTTGCAAACCCCTATTTATAGGTATTGAAAATTTAACGGATCAAACGTACTATACCGGCGCCCGGTTCAACAAAAAAAAGAGTCGCAATCCAATGGGACATACCCTGAACGCTGATAACAGTACGTATATCCGGATGACGGTCCAGGGGCTTCTGGACAAAGCAGCCGCCATGGCCGCCATGGACGAACTTTTGGCCCATCCCGAATATCCGGTGAAGCATACGTTGTGGGATCTTCGGGCGGCCCGCATGGGGCTGTCCATCCAGGATTTAAGAGAAATCGCAGGGATTTTGAAGCTGTACAACCCCCCTTCAAAAGACTTTGCAAACAAAGCCGCATTTGTGATCAATAACAGAATGGAGCTTGCCATGGCAAATATTTTTATCTCCTTATCTGCATTCCTGCCGTTTAAATACAAAGCGTTTCCGGAAATAGAGCCTGCCGAAACCTATCTGTCTGAATAAGACGCCACGGATTTGGGCCGGTTTTCCATGCCTGGCCGGTCTTCTGCTTTCCGCTTCATTCTATAGTCATTTGGTATGATTTTTATTTCTTATTATCTGATTTAAGCTGTTTTGTTTCCCCCCGGAATTATGATAAAGACAAAGAGTTGATACGCTCATATGGCTTAATTTTTACAATACCCCGGTATTGATGAATATTGGAGGAATTTATGGAAAAAACACAACCCGGCGTTCTTATTCTTGGCGGGGGGGTTGCCGGCATGGCAGCGGCACAGACCTTTGCGGGTCTGGCCCTGGATGTTCACCTGGTGGAGAAGGCCCCGGTCCTCGGCGGACACACCGCCCGATGGGCCTGTATGGCCACGGATGCCTGTAAAAACTGCGGTGCCTGCCTGAGCATTGAAATGGCGGATCAGGTCCGCCGGCAGGAAAATCTGGCAATCCACCTCGGCGACACTGTCACCGGGGTTCAAAAACAGGACGGCGTTTACGAAATTTCACTGGGAAACCAAGAATCCTTTAACGTGAAAAAGATCATCATGGCAACCGGATTCAACCCTTTTGATCCGGCAGGCACGCCTTCATTTCACACGGAGATCTACGACACCGTCATTACAACGGCCCAACTGAACGAGCTGTTGCGGCAGGACCAATTGTCCGAACGTTTAGGCCATAAAAAAGATCCGAAAATCGCCTTTATCCAATGCGTGGGTTCCCGGAACCGGGAACAGGGCAGAGACTATTGTTCCCAGGTCTGCTGTAAAATCTCCCTCCGCCAGGCTGAAAAACTGGCCTACCTATATCCGGATGCGGATCTCTCCTGTTTTTATATGGATCTTCAGATCATCGGCAAAGAGATTCGCCCTCTTTATCAGCGGCTTGAAAAACAGATCCGCCTGATCCAGGGCGTGCCCGCGGAAATCTTAAAAGATGCAGAGACCGGGATGTTGTCCATGGTCACCGAAGACCGGCAGACCCATACCCGAACCGCGGGATTGTTCGACCTGGTGGTCCTGTCCGTGGGAATGCAGCCGGCCAACGGAAATCTGACAACCGCCGGACTGCTGAATTCGCTGCCCAATACATGGGGATTTTTTAATACCGGCTCCGCAGAGATCGCAGACGATGTAATCGTCGCCGGATGTGCCAAAGGACCGAAAGATATCCTGGCCTCACGGCAGGAGGGGCGGGTGGCTGCCGCCCGGGTGATCCGTGCGCTGAACTTGATACCGGCGCCGGAACCGGCAGACCGGGTCCTGGTATGGGGAGACGGCCCCCAGGCGGTGACAACGGCTGAAACCATCGCCTCAAAAGGATTTTCCGTCTTTATGACCGGTGCCGGACAATCCCTTGGTCCGGACAGCCCGGTCACCGCCCTGAAAGAAGAGAGAATCCTGTCCGTAAGCGGCACCCTGAACCAATTTTCCCTGCTCTATGATGCAGACGGTTCAAAGCAGACCTTTGATTGCGCCGCCATTGTGGCTGCCCCGGCCCCGCTTCAATCCCTGATGGATGCCAAACAGGTGTCCCGGCAGGTCACGGGTCTGGAAGAGTTTGCCCACCGGGTTGAAACAGACCCGGATTCGTATCCGAATAACACTGTGATTATTCTCGACCTGTTCGGGCACGAGAAAAAACAATGGGCCCGGCTTGCCCTTGAAACCGCGGTCAAGGTCAGGGACCTGGGAAAAAAAGTCTCCGTCATTATGAACAAGATGCTGGTCCACGGTGCGCAGGGCCAGCAATTGTACGATACTGCCAGGGGCAACGGTGTGGACTTTTTCCGGTTTGAAACCGCCAAAGACGTCGATGTCCGGGCCGATGCCGACACCTTTTGCGTCAGTATCAGGGAGGCCACCCTTCCGGACATCTGCATGGATTTAACCTGCGACTGCCTTGTCATGCCGCCGACCGTACTACCGGCCCTTTCCTTTGAGGGGATCGCAGGCATGCTGAACCAGTCCCTGGACAGCGAAGGCTACCTGCAATCCGCCAATACCCGCCACCGGCTGGTCCAAAGCCCGAGACGGGGGCTTTACTTTGCAGGAACAGGCCACGATGAGGTGGATGCAGCGGATTTATCCGCCGAAATCGAAGAGATTACAGCGCTCCTCCGGTTACAGGCGCTGGACGGAAAAGAGAACAACCCCGGCGTTGAGATCAATCAAAAGGCCTGTGCCCAATGTCTGACCTGTATTCGCATCTGTCCGCACAGCGCCCTGGTCATGAATGAAAAGGACCGGCCCCAGATCGTACCCGATGCCTGTTTCGGCTGTCATCTCTGTGTGGCCAACTGTCCGGCGCTTGCCATTGACTCCGCATCCCTTGCCACGGATCAGGTGGCAAAAAAGGCAACCCGTGGCAAAACGGTCATCCTGGCCTGTGAACGGTCGGCCACACTGGCGGCCGGATCAGTGGAGCTTCCGGATCATGTGGATCTGATCCCCATATCCTGTGCCTGCCGCATCAGCAGTGACCTGATCCTGAAAGTTCTGATAAACGGCGCTTCAAAGGTGGTGATCAGCGGCTGCCATCTCCACAACTGTCAATCCGGGACCGGCAGCCATGCGGCACAGGAGGGTATCCAGAAGGTATCGGCCCTTCCGGGTCTGGCTCCTGAAACGGTCCGGTGGGAACCGGTGGCAGCCAATGAAACCAAAAAAATGGAAGCCATTATTCTTAAGGCGTAAACAAAAAGGAAGAAAAGATATGGATCACGCAACATTGAACAAAACGTCTGCGCTTTACAGACTTTTAAACGGGATGGTCGAGGGGGACAATATCTCGGAATGCCTGACCTGCGGTGCCTGCAGCTCCCGGTGTACCTGGTTTGACGGGCAAGGCGGCCCCCTGCCCCGGACCATTGTCCGCATGGCCGCCATGGGGCTGGACGAACCGCTTGTCAACTCCGGCATGCTCTGGGATTGTCTGATCTGCAACCGCTGCACCGAAGTCTGTCCCATGGGCATTACCATGGATAAGGTGGTGACAATGGCAAGAAGCCTTGAGATCGCCGAAGAGATGGTTCCCGAAGATATCCGGCACGGTCTCAAAAACAAGATCGAACTGGGGGATGTCAACGGCCTGACCACGGAAGAGTTTGTGGAAACCGTGGAATGGGTGAGCGAGGAATTCGTGGATGAGGTGGAAGATGATGCCGCTGAAATTCCCCATGGAAAAAAGGGCGCCAAACTGCTCTATCTGCCCAATCCCCGGGAACTGGGAATCAACCTGCTCCATCTGACGGCCATGGCCAAGTTGTTCTATGCCACCAAAGAGAGCTGGACCCTGTCTGCGGATCATACCGATGTGACCAACTGGGGATATTTTGTGGGCAAGCCCGAACTTGCAAAATCCTTTGCCTTAAAGGTGGTGGAACCGGCTGAAGCCTTGGGGATCGAGACCTTGGTTCTGTCCGAATGCGGGCATGGGTATCATGTGTTAAAATGCCTGCTGGAAGATTTGATCGGCAGAAAACCCGAATTCGAGGTGATCAGCATGCCCGAACTGCTGGTCCGGTATGCGGAAAAAGGGATTCTCAGGTTTGATAAAGAGGTCCATCCCCATAAAATCGCCTACCATGATCCGTGTAATATTGCCCGGAAATCCGGGGGATATGATGCCCCCAGGCAAATTTTGGACCGGATCTGCCACGGGGTGGTGGAGCTGATCCCCAACCGGGAGGACGGCATCTGCTGCGGCGGCGGCGGCGGTATTCTGCAGGACAGCCACCCAACGCCCAAACGGATGATCACAGGCAAACCCAAGGCAGACCAGATGAAAGCCTGCGGTACCGACCATATTGCCACGGCCTGCCTCTCCTGCCACCGCCAGCTGGGAGAACTGTCCAACCATTTTAAACTGGAAATGAAAGTTGATACCGTGGCGGCCCTGGCATCCGAAGCCCTTATTTTGTAAGAGATGTGCCGTTCAGACCTGTAAGATAAAACAGGGAAATTTTGTAAATCCCCGGTCCGTTTCAAGGCGGCCGGGGATTACTCTTTTTAAGACGGTCCCTGACCGGGGTTAAGGCAGGGTAACGGTTCCTTCAAACGCATAGTTGGCCGGGCCTTCCTTGAACAGGTGATTGGTCTGTTTATCCCAGAAAATCTGCAAATCCCCCCCGTCCAGGTGGATGACGGCCCGGGTATCGGCCCGTCCGGTCAGATGGGCCGCCACCAGGGATGCACAGGCCCCAGTACCGCAGGCAAGGGTGATGCCGGCCCCCCGTTCCCAGACCTTCATCTTTAACTCGGTGGGACTGACCACCTCAATAAATTCCACATTGGTTTTTTCCGGAAACCGGTCATGGGTTTCGATTCTGGGGCCGATTGTTTTTATATCCACGGCATCGACATCATCTACAAATGTGACGGCATGGGGGTTGCCCATGGAAACGGCGGTGATTTGAAATATCGCGTCACCCACGGTTAGGGGCAGATCCACGGCGGTTTCAGTTTCACTTTGAAACGGTATCTTTTCGCAGGCCAGGACAGGCTCGCCCATGTCCACCCGGACCGATATCACGGCACCGTTTTCGTCCACCAAAACCTCGGGAACAACGGTACCGGCAAGGGTGTCCACCTGCATGGTTTTTTGGGAAAAAATCTGTTTTTCATAGACATATCTGGCCACGCACCGCATACCGTTGCCGCACATCTGGGCCGATGACCCGTCGGAATTAAAAATCCTGAATTTAAAATCATGGTCCTGGGACGGTAAAATCAGGATGATACCGTCTGCACCCACGCCGAAATGCCGGTCACACAGTTTAACGGCCAGATCCGGATAGGATACGGTTGTTTCAATGGCGGTCTCTCTGTCATCAATGATCACAAAGTCGTTGCCAAGCCCTTCCATCTTGGTAAATTCAAGTTTCATAGCTGCCTCTGGGTTCTGCAATGTTGCGGTTTAATGGGTTAATGCCCGAGCACGGAGAGGATCTTCTCCCCCAAAACCTCGGTCTGCCACCGCCTCATGGTGTCGATATTTAAAAGTGCATCCCTGTCTGCAGGGTTTTCAACGGCAATGACATTGATCAGGGTATTGTTGATCACGACGCCCGGTTCCATGCCCAGAAATTCACTTACGGATTCGCGCATCTTTTTCAGTTTTGTAATCCGGTTTAATATCCGGGGATCTTTTTTGGGCCGCCGGGTTCTGGGATAGGACGGCAGATCCTTGTGGGCCAGATCCATACCCGCCCGGATGGCATCCCGGCACCGGGCCCCATACATCCGGGCCTGTTTCGGACTCAGGGCCCGCAGTTTGACCATCTTGTCCACAGAGCCCGGCCGTTCACACGCCAGGGTCATCAGCGCATGGTTATCGATCACCTTGAACAGCGGGCGGTCCTTTTCTTCGGCAATTGCCAGCCTAAGCCGGAGCAGATTTTCAAGAACGGCCAGGCACCGGTTGTCCAGGCGGCCGGCCCCTTTGAATTTCCTGAACAGCGGTAGGTTGTGGTTATTTTCATACCGGGCGGTCTCCTGGATTTCGAATTCCTCCCGGGCCCAGTCATACCGGCCCATGGTTTTCAGCCGGTCCCGGATAATGGTGTACAACCGGGTCAGGTGGGAGACATCTGTGACTGAATATTGGATCATATCCGGTTTTAACGGCCGTTTAGACCAGTCCACCCGCTGGAATTTCTTGTCGGCAATGACATTGAAATGCTCTTTTAAAAGGGCGGCCAGCCCCCGCTCTTTCACCCCTAAAAACCGGCAGGCGATTTCCGTGTCAAAAAGATTATTGACCCGGGCCGAATAGTCCCGGTCCAGGCTCCTGATATCAAAATCCGCCCCGTGAAAGACTTTGACGATCTCTTTATCTTCCAGCACCCGGATAAAGGGGGCGATCTCTTTTAAAACAAAGGGGTCGATCAAAAAGGCTTCCCGGTCCGTGGCAATCTGGATCAGACAGATTTTTTCCTTAAAGCAGTGCATGGAGTCGGCTTCCAGATCAACACCGATAATCTTTTCCTTTCGCAAATCATTGCAGATGGTTTCGAGCTGATCATCCGATTCTATAAACTTGTATTTCAATATTTTTTTCCCTTGATTGTTTACACGGCTTCTTCTAAAATTCATCTTTTATTTAACCAGAACATCTAACACAATGGAAAAACAAGATGATTAGCATAACATTTCCGGACAATAGTATAAAGGGCTTTGAAGAGATCCCCACAGGCCTGGATGTGGCCAGAAGTATTTCAGAAGGATTTGCAAGAAACGTTGTGGCCATGCGCACCGATGACGAGCTCAAAGATCTGGGAACCCCCATTGAAACCGATTGTTGTATCAGTTTTATCACCACCAGCGACGACGAAGGGCTGGATATCCTCAGGCACTCGTCCGCCCATGTCATGGCTGAAGCCGTTCTCAACCTCTATAAAGATGCCAAACTGACCATCGGCCCGGTGGTGGAGGACGGTTTTTACTATGATATCGACATGGACCCGATTTCCGAAGAAGACTTGGCTCCCATTGAAGCGGAGATGAAACGGATCATCAAGGCCAAAGCCACTTTTGAACGGAAAGTCGTATCCAAATCCCAGGCCCTGGAGATGTTCAAAGACAATCCGTTTAAACTCGAACTGATCAATGAACTGCCTGAAGATGAAGAGATTTCGCTCTATCAGAACGGCCGGTTTATCGATCTGTGCCGCGGCCCCCATATCCCCCACACCGGTCTGATCAAGGGGGTGAAGCTGCTGAAGATCTCAGGCGCATACTGGCGGGCCGACCAGAGCCGGGAACAGTTGCAGCGGCTTTACGGCATCTCCTTTTTTGACAAGAAAAAACTCAACACATATATCCACATGATCGAAGAGGCGAAAAAACGTGACCACCGAAAGCTGGGAACCCAGCTGGACCTCTACTCCTTCCACGATGAGGCCGCGGGAATGCCCTTTTTTCACGCCAAAGGCATCGAGATCTGGAATGCCCTGCTGGATTATTGGAGAGATGAGCACAAAAAAGACGGATATGTGGAGACCAAAACGCCGGTTCTGCTCAACCGCAAACTGTGGGAAACCTCGGGACACTGGGATAATTACCGGGAAAACATGTATACCTCGGTCATTGATGATGAAGAATATGCCATCAAACCCATGAACTGCCCCGGCGGCATGCTGCTCTATAAAACCAAGGCGTACTCGTACCGGGATCTGCCGCTGCGGGCCGGGGAAATCGGCCTGGTCCACCGGCACGAACTCTCCGGTGCCCTGTCCGGCCTTTTCCGGGTACGGGCCTTTCACCAGGATGACGCCCATATCTTCATGACCCCGGACCAGATCGGGGATGAGGTACTGGGGGTGCTCAGGCTGGCCCAGCGGGTCTACAACCGGTTCGGCCTGAACTTTCACCTTGAACTGTCCACCCGCCCAAAAAAATCCATCGGAACGGACGAACAGTGGGAAGAGGCCACCAAAGGGCTTAAAAAAGCATTGGACGACTATGGACAGGAATATCTTATCAATGAAGGGGACGGTGCCTTTTACGGTCCTAAAATCGATATCCACATCAAGGATGCACTGGGCCGGACCTGGCAATGCGGTACGGTTCAGCTGGATATGTCGCTTCCGGAACGGTTTGACCTGACCTATAAGGGCAATGACAATGAGAAACACCGGCCCATTATGATCCACCGGGTGATCTACGGATCTCTGGAACGGTTTTTAGGCATTCTGGTGGAGCATTTTGCCGGTAAATTTCCATTATGGCTGGCGCCGGTACAGGCCGTCCTTCTCCCCATCAACCAGGATCTGGCCGACTATGCCGGTCAGGTTAAAGACCAGTTGGATGCATTGAAAATCAGGTGCGAAGTGGACAAAAGAAGCGAAACCTTGAAAAAGAAGATCAGGGAAGCCCAGCTCAACTATATCCCGCTGATCATCACCATCGGCGACAAGGAAAAAGAGGCCCAAACCCTGAGTGTCCGCACCCTGGACGGAAAGGTGAGAATGGGTTTGTCCATGGATGATTTCACCACGCCGGTGATGCATCATATTGCTGAACGGACCCTGGATGAGCCGATCTTTTAACCTCTTTTATTTTAGGCTGCCGGTGACCGCCCTTTGCATACCGGTCTTCCGGCAGTCCGGCCTGCCTTCTATCCGGTTTTATCCAATACCTGCCGGATGATCCGGGCCATCTCCTTTTTTTCAACCGGTTTCATTATCACAGCAGAGATACCCAGGTTCGAAGATTCATTTTCATCAATTTTAGAGCTGAACCCGGTACAGACGATCACGGGGATATCGTCCCGTATGGATCTCAACCGGTCAAACAATTGCAGCCCGTTGATATCCGGCATGGTCATATCCGTGATCACCAGATCAAATTGATCCGGTGCCTCTTTGAACTGTTCAAACGCCTCAATCGGGTTTAAGCAGGTTTTAACCTGATAACCCAACCGGGTCAGCATCTCCCCGACCAGAACGACAATGGCTTTTTCATCGTCCACAAACAGGATGTTCTCACTGCCTTTGGGGACGGTATCCGGCACCTTTTTTTCAATGACCCGGGCCTCTTCACTGACCGGAATGGCAACGGCTACGGTGGTCCCCTGCCCCGACCGGCTTTTCACCGATATCAGCCCCTCATGCCCTTTAACGATCCCGTGAACAATGGAGAGTCCCATACCCGATCCTTTCCCCACCTCTTTTGTGGTAAAATACGGATCAAAGATACGGCTGCGTATGCCCGGATCGATGCCGGAACCGGTATCACACACCGTGATCCGGACGTATCTGCCCGTGCTGACATCCTCGTCCATATCCAAGGATTCAAAGGCGGCATCTATCTGTTTAGCGGCAATTGTAATGACACCGCCCTTTTTGTCCATGGCCTGGGCTGCATTGGTTGCCAGATTGATAAGGACCTGCTGCATTTGAGTGGGATCTGCTTTTATAAATCCGGTTGACTCGGCAATCTCGGTGTGAATTTTTATGTCACTGGATATGGATGCCCTTAACAGCTGGACCGATTCCATGACCACCGGCAGTATGGAAATCGGCTGCCGGGCCGACTCTGATTTTCTGGAAAAACTCAACAGTTGCCGGACCACATCTTTTGCCCTGAGACTTGCCGTTTTTACCTTTCGCACGTAAATTTTGGCCGGATGACCTTCAGCCAGGTCTTCCATTGCCAGTTCCGTATTTCCGATGACAATCCCCAGAATATTGTTGAAATCATGGGCAATACCGCCGGCAAGGGTGCCGATGGATTCCATTTTATGCGCCTGCCTGAGCTCTTCTTCCATGTTCTTCAATTCTGTGATATCGGTTGCAATCTGGAGCCTGACCATGCGGCCGTCGGTCCATTCAACGGCCCTGTCATGATTGATATACCATTTTCCCGTAACCGGATTTTTTCCCTGCCAGACATTGACACCGGTTGACTTTCCGTCATCATCCAACAGGTCTTTGTTGGTGCAGTTGGAACAGGGTGCCGGATTGCACTGAAAGACCTTCCAGCACATCTCGCCCGTGAAATCCCTGCCGAAACTCTCAATCATATACCGGTTCATAAAAAGGATCTCATTGGTTTGGATATCGGCCACGTAAACAGTGGCATCAATGCTGTTCATCACGGTAAGGAACCGCTCGTGGGATGCCTTGATCGATTCTTCCGCCTCTCTCTGCTTTGTAACGTCCCGGACAATGGCCAGGTTGAGGGTCCGGTCCTCCAGTTGGATCGGGGCGCAATTGATCTGGGCGATAAAGGAGGTGCCGTCTTTTCTTATCAGCCCGGTTTCCACCTGTCCGCTCTTTTCCATACCGCCTTTTGAAAACAGGGGAAGCGTCCCTTTGGGAATCAGCTCTTTCACGTTCATTTTCAGCAACCGGGATTCCGGGTAACCGGTCAGCCTGCAATATGCCGGATTCACAAGAATATAATGCCCGCCGGTGTCGGCCAGAAAAATACCTTCCCCGGCCTGGCTGGTGATGGCCCTGAAAAGTGTCTCACTTCTTCTGACCGCATCTTCGGATTTTTTGATATCTGCCAGGTCCTGTTTCAGGCGGGCCCGCATCTTATTCAGTGCCCTGGCAAGTCGTTCCAGTTCATCGTCCGCCCAAATTTTCGGGGTTTTTCTATTCAGCTTGAATTCCGTTTCCAGTTCATCAAGGTTCAGCCGGTCCGTATATTGGCTCATGGAGATCAGATGGCGGGTCAAAGAAACCTGAAAAACAATAAATATGCTCAGAACAACACATCCGAACCCCACCAGGCTGACCCCGAAAAAAATCAACGCCTCTTTTCGAACCCGGCTGTACGCTTTTTTTGTATCTGCACCCACGATAAGGGTGCCGTATGATGCTTCAACTTTTGACGAATCCGGATAAAAGAGCTGAAATTCCCGGATCAGGCCGGGCTGAAACGCCGGATCCCCGTCAAAGGTCCGGATGATCTCATCCCCAAAGGTTTCTTCAACACTGACATATTCAATATAAGGAAAATTGAGAATACCTTTCAGCTGATGCTTTGTCTGGGTTTCATTCAAGGCATAGACACTGATCGAAATCCCGTCCACATAGCTGTTTTGAATATAGTCAAACGTGGTGTTCAGGGATCGCTCCACTTGCCTATAATTAACAACCATCTGTACCAGTGTCGTGATAACGGAAAAGATGACAACACTGATCAGCACATAGACCAAAAGCCGGCGGGTCAGCCGGCTTTCTTTGAAAGACGTCCGCAGCAGCATAATTTACCCGATCAGATGATGGTTTGTTTGAATCTTAAACCGTGAATCCGATGCCTGGTGCATAAGTAAACAAAAACAGTTAAACACAATAATCATTCCTTTATCAGATCAAAGGGCATGTTAAAACCCGGTTCTTAATTTTTTGCGCTGTTCAGATTACACGATTCACCGGTACAATACAAATCTTAAAATAAGCCGGTTTTTTTGTTTTTAACATGACGCGGCTCCCATATTGGATCTACTACCATTGATGGCATTCACAAGTCAAAGATCGTTATCACAATATCTCGGGTTTATGCCATACCGGGATAAAAATGAAACCCAAATCCACCATCTAATTTTTGTTTCGCATGTGGGTCATGGGCTGCACCCCTTCCCTGGCCACCATACGGTGCCGGATGCAAGGCGACAAGGCGTGACGACTGAGGGCGTATCAGCTATACTCCGCAGGGAGGAATGATCGCAGGCAACGCAGCAGGCGGGGCCGTATGGTGGATCAGGGTCAGGTTGCCATTGACGAAAAAGATAATGTGGAGTATGAATCCGTATGCGCTCAATGCTATTTTCAGCTTCTCAATGAAAAAAATGCCGGAAACCGGCACCTAATTTCTGCAATCGGTTATCAAACAAACAAAGGAGAATAAGATGAACCCCTTGAAAAAAAAGTGTATCGGTCTTGCCGTTTTATTAACATTGTTTTTTACCGGGCTCACCGTTCATGCCGATGAATTTACAACCCGGGATTTAAATGAAGAACAGATACTGGCCCTGTCCTGGGTCCAAAATTCCGCTGAGTTCAGGGCGCTTGCCTACCAGGCGTTTAATATTGCCAAACTCAGGTGGGACGCGGACAAACCGAACAACACGTTTCAGATGTTCTTTGGAGAACCGCCTGAAAAACGGGCCGTGATCGTTGATGTGGATGAAACCCTTATTGACAACTCTCCGTTCAACGCCGGTCTGATCGGAAAAGATTTCGGTTACGGCGACAGCCGGTGGAAAGAGTGGTGCAACGATATGTCGGCCACGGCCATACCCGGGGCGGTGGAGTTTCTGAACCACGTGGTGAACACCGGCGGGGATGTCTTTTATGTGACCAATCGAAAAGCCATGCCGGAAAAAAATATCGATCTCACCGAAGTCACCATGAAAAATCTGAGGGAATTAGGCTTTCCCCAGGTTGACGAAAAGCATATGCTGCTGAGAACGGATACGTCCAAAAAGCAGCCCCGGAGAGATATGGTCACGGATATGGGATACCGGATCGTTTTGCTCATAGGCGACAACCTGGCTGATTTTGATGAGGCGTTTGACGGGGATACCATGCCGGTCAGAACGGCTGCCACTTTAAACAACAAGGATCAATTCGGTGATAAGTTCATCGTCCTTCCCAATCCCATTTACGGCAACTGGGAAGCGGCGGTATACGGCGGTGGAAAATGGTATAAAAAATCTGCCAAAGAAAAATCCGACATCCGGATTAACACCTTGAGAAAATTCGAATTTTCAGAATAAACCAAAGGCGGATTTAACGAATTTAACCGGGGCGGCCTGGAGACGGCAGTTGCGACAGCGTTCAGCAGGCCGCCCGCCTGGGCGGGAAAAGGATATGAGAGAATTTTTACTTAAGCTTGCCGCAGCCAAAGGAGATATTGAGGCCGACCTGCTGATCAAGGATGCAAAGATCATCAATGTCCTGTCGGGTGAGATACACAGAGAGAGTGTGGCCGTTTATGACGGCCGGTTTCTCGGATTCGGCGAATACAAGGCAAAAACCGTATTCGATGCAAAAGGGCTGTACATGTCTCCCGGTTTTATCGACGGACATATCCACTTTGAAAGCACCATGCTCACCCTGCCCCAATTCTCAAGGGCGGTGCTCCGGTGCGGCACCACCGCCGCGGTCATCGACCCCCATGAAATTGCAAATGTCCTTGGGCTTGACGGCATCCGCTACGTCCTCCACAGTATCAACCAGATCCCGCTGGATCTCTTTGTGATGCTGCCCTCCTGCGTACCGGCCACACCGCTTGAAACCTCGGGATCATCCATCTCCCACAAAGAGCTTCACTATATGATCCGGGAAGAGCGGGTGGTGGGAATCGGAGAGATGATGAACTTTCCGGCCGTGATTAACGGGGACCGGGAGGTGCATGAACGGATTGCGGCTGCCAAATGGAAGAAAGTGGACGGACATGCGCCCGGAATCACTGGAACGGATCTAAATGCCTATATCTTTTCAAATATCGACAGTGACCACGAATCCACCACGGCTGCAGAAGCCCTGGAAAAACTGCGAAAAGGCATGCATATTCTCATCCGGGAAGGGACATCGGAAAGAAATCTTAAAGACCTGCTCCCCATTGTTACTAAAGAGAATGCCGGCCGGTTTTCCTTTGCCACAGACGATAAACACCCGGATGATCTGCTGAACGAGGGCCATATCGACCATTGCCTGAGAAAGTCTATTTCCCTTGGAATGGATCCGGTCACCGCCTTTCAGATGGCCACGGTCAATACCGCCAATCATTACCGGCTCAAAAACGTAGGGGCCGTCAAACCCCGGTTCTGGGCGGATTTTGTTCTCATGTCGGATTACAGGACCGTGGAGATTGAAGCGGTTTTCAAAAAAGGGCACCCGGTCTTTCAGGATAAAAAATTGATGGATTTTCCCCAAAAAGAGTATCCCGCATCTGCCGTAAGAGGCGCCATGAACCCGGGCCCGGTCCGGCCTGAAGATTTTAAGATCACGGCGGACGGGAAAAAGATCCGGGTGATCGACATCATGCCCGATCAGGTCGTAACCGGGGAACACATCACTGCGGCAAAAATAGAAAACAGCGAAGTCCTGCCCGATATTGACCGGGATATTTTAAAAATCATTGTTATCGAGCGGCACAAAGCCACCGGCCGAATCGGCAAAGCCTTTGTCCGGGGATTGGGGTTAAAGCGGGGGGCCATTGGCTCCACCGTGGCCCATGATGCACACAATATCGTTATTGCCGGTACCAACGATGAAGACATGTATGCGGCATTCAGGCGGATTAAGCAGCTACAGGGGGGGATGGTGGTAATGGACCGGCAACAGGCCATTGCCGAACTGCCGTTACCGGTGGGGGGACTTTTGTCCACTCTCTCGTTTGAAGAAACCGCCCGAAAACTGACAGACCTCAAAGAGGGGGTGAAACAACTGGGCGGTACCCATCCCTCCCCGTTTATGATTTTATCCTTTTTATGCCTGTCACCCATTCCCAAATTAAAGGTAACCGACCTGGGGCTCATTGACGTGGACCGATTTGAACCGGTATCTGTCTTTGTCCAATAACCTGAAAAATTTGTATGGAATTTTTAAAATAAAGGAGTTGCCTTGACCCCGGAACAGAAAGAACTGATGGCAGCGGCAAAAGAAGCCGCCCGGTTTGCCCATGCCCCATACTCAAAATTTAATGTGGGAGCCGCGGTTCTCACACCCGGCGGTATCTTTACGGGTGCCAACATTGAGAATGCCTGCACCAACCTGGGAACCTGCGCCGAACGGGTCGCCCTGGCAAATGCCCGGATGAACGGGCAGACACGGATCATCGGCATCGCGGTAAACTGTGCGGACGCTCCCACGGATGATACCGGAAAGATCCCCCCTCACCTTGCCATGCCTTGCGGCGGCTGCCGCCAGTGGATGGCGGAACTGGCACCCGATGCCTGGCTGATCACCAATGCCTCAAACCGCATCTATCACCTGTCGGATCTGTTACCTGTTGCATTCACACTAACCCAAAAATAAGAAGGGATGTCAAACCTTGCGCTCACAATCACAGACAAAAATCGGTATCATCGGCGGCAGCGGCCTCTATCAACTGGAAGGCCTGTCTCATATTAAGCAGGAACCGGTTTTGACGCCGTTCGGGTCGCCGTCGGATTCATATATCACCGGAAAATTAGACGGGGTTGACCTTGTCTTTCTTCCCCGCCACGGACGGGATCACAGCCTGCTTCCCTCGGAATTGAACTATCAGGCCAATATCTTTGGTTTTAAACAACTCGGTGTCACCCATCTGATCAGTGTGACTGCCGTGGGCAGCCTGAAAGAGGAGATTCCGCCCCTGGATATCGTTATTCCGGATCAATTGGTTGACCGGACGGTGAACCGGAAAAGCACCTTTTTCGGGAACGGCATCGTTGCCCATGTTCCGTTTTCAGATCCGTTTTGCCCGGATCTGTCCGCCCTGCTCTTTGACTGTGCCGGCGCATGCAAAGCCAGGGTTCATAAAGGCGGCACCCTGGTGACCATAGAAGGGCCGGCTTTTTCCACCCGGGCCGAATCCAAACTCTACCAGTCCTGGGGAATCGATATTATCGGTATGACCGCACTGCAGGAAGCCAAGCTGGCCCGGGAAGCGGAAATCTGCTATGCCGCCCTGGCCATGGTCACGGATTATGACTGCTGGAGGGAAGAAACCGAATCCGTAACCGTGGCAACGGTTCTGGACAATTTATCCAAAAACACCGCCCTGGCCGGAAAAATATTGAACCGGTCGGTTTCAGCCGTCTCCGGTTCCCGGACCTGCCTGTGCGCAGAGAGCCTGAACAACGCCATCATGACCCCCCCGGACCGGATAGACGATCAGACAAAAGAGGATCTGGCACCGCTGATCCGGAAATATATGCCAAACTGATCCTAAATCGGTTGAGTGGCCCATTTACCGATGATCCCTTCAATCAGGGCAATGAATTTTTCAGTGACCTGTTCACCGGTTTTAATCACCTCGTCATGGCCCACCACCTGGCCGGAAATACCCGTGGCCATGTTGGTAATACAGGACAGCCCCATGACATTCATCCCGCCGTGGGCCGCCGCAATCACCTCCGGAACCGTGGACATTCCCACGGCATTGGCGCCGAGAATACGGATCGCCCGGACCTCACTGGCGGTTTCATAGCTGGGGCCGGCCATATAGTAATAGACCCCTTCTGTTAATCCGATTCCAAGCTGTTGGGCGGTCTCTTTGGCAAGGGTTCTGACAGACTCGGTATAGGGATCAGACATATCGTTAAAACGGGGACCGAACGCATCGATGTTCGGACCGCGCAACGGGCTGTCCCCGTGGAATTTGATGTGATCCTTTATCAGCATCAGATCACCGGGTCGATAGGCCGGATCCACACTTCCGGCGGCATTGGTGACGATGAGGTTGGGGACCTTGAGTTTGAGCATGCACCGCAGCGGAAAGACCACCTGGTCCATGGAATATCCTTCATAGTAGTGGAATCGTCCCTGGAGCACCATCAAGAGCAGACCGTTGTACCGTCCCGCCACAATTCTGCCCCGGTGCCCCTCCACCGTGGATACGGGAAAATGGGGAATGGCTTCAAAGGGAATCGAAACCGGATCCAGCAGCCGATCGGCAAATGATCCCAGGCCCGATCCAAGAATGATCCCGAACTGCGGTGCAGGATTTTCCCCGGACCTGTCCGTACCCTGCACCATCCGTGATGATATGTAGGCGGCGGCTTCCTCAATCTGATTTAACATGCGGATCAGTTTCCTTTATCAAATATTTTTCCGATGGCGGCCGGGGGGGTGGTCTTCCCCACCAGCCCCACGAGAATGACAATGGTTAACACATAGGGCAGCATGGCCAGGATATCGCCGGGCACCGGCACCCCTTTGGCACCCAGAAAGATTTCAAACCCTTTGGCCGCGCCAAAGAGCAGACAGGCGACAAGGGCGCCCTGGGGTTTCCATTTCCCGAAAATCATGGCGGCAAGTGCGATAAACCCATGCCCGGAGATGAGGGTATTGGAAAACCGGGACACAACCGCGATACTCATGGCAGCACCGCCCATTCCGGCTAAAAAGCCCGACATGATCACGGCCCCGTACCGTATCCGGGTTACACTGATCCCCAGTGTATTTGCCGCTTCCGGATTTTCACCCACGGCCCGAAGACGCATACCGATTTTGGTTTTGTAGAGAATAAACCAGACAACAGCCACCAGAATAAAGGCCAGATAGACCGTGGCAAAACGGTTGAAGACCAGATCCATAAACCCGGACCGGGCAAAGAGTTTGTCTTCCCCAAAGAGAAAATCAAAGGGCAAGGGGATCTTATTGGGGATGGTCAGGGTCTGGGTGGCACCGTCAAACATCAGACGGCTGAGAAACAGGGCCGCACCCGGACCGATAAAATTGACGGCAATGCCGGAGACAATCTGCTCGGCTGAAAACGAGACGCAGGCGATGGCATGGATAAGTCCCAAAAGCGCTCCTCCCAAACCTGCCGCCAGCAGTCCGATCCACGGATCCTGGTAAAACCAGGCAGCGGCCGCACCGGTAAAAGCCCCGAAATACATCATGCCCTCCAGGCCGATGTTCACCACCCCGGACCGCTCCGTGATGACTCCGCCCAGAGATGTAAAGATCAGGGGGGTTGAATACATCAGTGTGGTTCCGATAATAAATCCGATATCCCGAATCATTGCTTCCATTACTGCCCCCTTTTCAACCTGAACAGGGTTCGTATCAGACCGGGCATGGCAATAAAGAGGATAATCGTCCCCACCATGATACTGATAATCTCGGTGGGCACCTCCATGGCAGCCTGTATTTTTGAACCGCCGTATTTTAACGCACCAAACAGGATACCGGCAAAGACCGATCCCGCCCCGGTATTATTTCCAATCAAAGAGACGGCAATACCGTCAAATCCATACCCTTCCATGACGGCAAGTTTGGCAATCCTGTGGCTGACGCCCATGACCTGGAGGGCACCGGCCGTGCCGGCAATACCGCCGGCGATAAACATGGAGGTGACCACACTTTTTTTGACATTGATTCCACCGTACTCAGCAGCATGGGGATTATATCCCACAGCCCGCAGCTCATACCCAAGGGTGGTCTTGTTCAGCACGTACCACATGAGAAACGCCAAGGCAATGGCCACTAAAAAGCCGATGTTGATGGGGGTTTTCAAAATATCCCCCCAGACCTTATGGGTCCGGATAAATTCAATTCCCATATCTGAGATTTTCCACTGGCCGAACAGATCGATCCGGGCGGTTTCCTGTATCATAAAGGATTTTCCGGTTCCCTGTTTTCCAAATGACTTGAGGGAGACCACCCAGTTCAACAGGTAAAAGGCCGTCCAGTTGAGCATGATGGTGGAAATCACCTCATGTACGCCGAACCGGGCCTTGATGTATCCGGCCAGCCCGCCCCAGCATGCCGCGGCAAAGGCTGCCAGCCCGATACAGACGGGCACGTGGATCAGCATGGGCAGGTGGAGAAAATAACCGGCCATGGCAGCCGCAATGGCGCCGACGATGTACTGTCCCTCCGCTCCGATGTTGAAAAGCCCGGTCCGTAATGCAAAGGCAACGGAAAGACCGGTGATGATCAAGGGGGTGGAATAGATGATCACATAGGAAATATATTTGGGCCGGGAAAAGATACCGTTTAAAATCGCCCAATAGGCTTCAATGGGATTAAACCCGGCCACAAGCAGGATAACGGCCCCCACAAAAAACCCCAGCAGGATGGAAGCTGCCGTCAACCCCACCGATCCTTTTAAAACCCATTCCTTTAATTTTTGACCCGTTGCCTTCATAGTGCACACCCTGCCATCATCATACCGATCTGCTGTTCATCTGCGTTACGGGCATCAATGATCCCCACGATTTTTCCCTCAAAAATAACGGCGATCCGGTCGGAGACATGAATGATTTCATCCAGTTCAAACGAAATGAGCAGGACCGCTTTACCCTGGTTGCGCTGATCCACCAGTGCCCTGTGCACGTATTCGATGGCCCCGACATCCAGTCCCCGGGTGGGCTGGGCAGCGATTAGGATATCCGGGTCATTGGCCACCTCCCGGGCAATGATCATTTTCTGCTGATTGCCGCCGGACAATGCCCTGGCCGGCAGGGTCTCATCCGGGGGACGGATATCGAAGGCGTCAATCAATTGCCGGGCATGGCTGTAAATCCGATCGTGCTGCAGATTAAACCCCTTTGAAAACCCGGGCTGGGCATAGTTTTCCAGAACCAGGTTTTCAGCGATGTCAAATTCAAAAATCAAACCTCTTTTCTGCCGGTCCTCGGGAATATGGCTGATCTGATGATCGTGGATGATCTCTTTTGGCCGCAGATTGGTAATCTCTTTTCCCTTGACCCGGATCCTGCCCCTGCTCACCGGCCGAAGACCAGTCAGGGCTTCAATCAGCTCCGTCTGCCCGTTGCCGTCCACACCGGCGATACCTAAAATTTCACCGGAGTGCAGCGCCAGGCTCAGTCCATCCACCACATCAATATTCCGGCTGTCCGTCACCACCAGGTTGTCAATCTCAAGGGCAACCTCACCGGCCTCTTTTTCCTCTTTCTCCACTTTGAAGCTGACCTCGCGCCCCACCATCATGGCGGCCAGATCATTTTCCGTAACCGACGCCACCTCAACCGTATCGATATGTTTTCCCCGACGGATAATGGTGCAGAAATCAGCCACCTGCTTAATCTCGTTCAGCTTATGGGTGATGATAATGACGGATTTTCCCTGTGCGGTCAGATTCCGGATAATGGCGGCCAGTTCCTGAATCTCCTGGGGGGTCAGTACGGCAGTGGGTTCATCCAGAATCAGGATCCGGGCCCCGCGATAGAGCGCCTTTAAGATCTCCACCCGTTGCTGGCTTCCCACGGAAATATCCTGTATCAGTGCATCCGGTTCAATGGCAAAACCGTATTGTTCGGATAGGGCAAGGACTTCCCGGCGGGCCTTTTCCAGATCGAGAATCCCCGGCCCACGGGTGGTTTCATTCCCAAGGATGATATTCTGTGTCACAGTAAAGGTTTCCACCAGCATGAAGTGCTGATGAACCATTCCGATCCCGTTTTTGATGGCTGCATTGGGATCGGATATATCAACGGACCGGCCGTCGATTTTGATCCGTCCGGATGTGGGTTTGTACAACCCGTAAAGAACATTCATCAGGGTTGTTTTACCGGCACCGTTTTCACCCAGCAAGGCGTGAACCTCTCCTTTGTGAACGTTCAGATTGACCGTGTCATTGGCAACGAAACCGCCGAACGTTTTGACGATATCTATCATCTCAACCGCTTTGTGGGAAAAATCTATGGTCGTCACCCGTTTTTCTCCTGCACCTGTAATCAAGCCCGGCCGCCGTTCAAACGATGAAATGGGAAACCGGGCCCTTATAAAACATCATTATTTGATAAATGCCTGATAAGCTTCATTAGTGGCCGGAACCGTGATACTGCCGGATTTGACCTTCTGAATCAGTTCATCCACTTCGTCAAGGAGCGGTTTCGGCACATGTTTGTCAGAGGTCGGTGCAATACCGACACCATCGTTTGACAGGTTGTATACAACGGTCTCCCCGCCTTTGAATTCTCCTTTTGTCAACTTTTTAACCATATCGAAAATGGCGTTATCCACCCGTTTCATGGCAGATGTCAGCACGTTGTCAGGCGCCAGAAAGTTCTGGTCCTTATCCACCCCAATGGCCCATTTGTCTTTTTCCTTGGCCGCCTCAATCACACCGTCTCCCACGCCGCCGGAGGCATGGAAAACGATGTCCGCCCCCTGCTGATACATATTATTGGCAATGGCCTTTCCCTTGGCCGCATCGGTAAAGGACTCCGCATACTGACGCAGCACTTCGCAGTCCGGGTTGGCCATTTTCACACCGGCCATGAACCCGTATTCAAATTTCTCAATCAAGGGGAATTTAATACCGCCCACAAACCCGACTTTGTTTGTTTGGGTCATTTTTCCGGCAATATACCCGACAAGAAATGACGGCTGTTCTTCCTGGAATACGACACACCCGACATTTTTCGGTGTTTCAGGGCCATATGAATAATCGATGATGGCATATTTTTGATCCGGGTTGATCCGGGCCGTGTTTTTTATGGCATCCCCCATTAGGAAACCAACCCCCCAGATCAGATCAAATGCCGCATCTGTAAGGGTTTCCATATTGGGAGCATAGTCGGCATCCTGCCTGGATTCTTTATACGCCACCTTGACACCGAGCTCTGATTCCGCCCGTTTCAGTCCTTCCCAGGCAGACTGGTTAAAGGACTGGTCATTTACCCCGCCCATATCCGTTACCATGGCAACCCTCATCTTTTTAGCACTGGCAACACCTGTAAAGCAGAACACCCCCGCCATCATTGCCGCCACCCCTAAAACCAACCATTTTTTCATCTCGCATCTCCTTTTTATTATATTCAAATATAGATTCCTGCCTTTTTATCTAAAAACACTGGTAACTAAAAAACCGTTTAAATTTATTACAGACACTTCCGGATAGTTTACCGGATCTGCCCGAAACCGCTATATAAATGTTTTTCCATCCGCCATTGCCGGGGTTTTGAAATAAGCGGCCAGGCTCTGGGCCACATCGCAAAAACCGGTTCTGATTCCCAGGGAACCCGGGTTCCCCTTTTTTTGAAACACCAGCAAGGGAACATACTCCCGGGTGTGATCCGTGCCTTTGAAGCCGGGATCACAGCCGTGATCCGCCGTAATAATCAGCAGATCCTCATCCGACATGAATCCGATGATCGATTCAAGCCGGTCGTCAATTCGCTGAACCGCGTCATGATACCCGGAAATATCCCTGCGATGTCCGAATAACATATCGGTATCCACCAGATTAATAAACAAAAACTGGTCTTTTTCCCCTTTTTTTTTCAGGCATTCCAGGGTCCGGTCCAGGCAGGCCGGATTTCCGGCATCATGATAACTCTTATCAATGCCCTGCTCGCAAAAGATATCCCCGATTTTACCGATGGCCACGGTTTCAATCCCGTTGTTTTGAAGATGATCCAGGATGGTGGGACGGACCGGCCGCATGGAAAAGTCTTTCCTGTTCCGGGTCCGGACAAACGCACCGGGGCTTCCGGTAAAAGGCCGTGCAATGACCCGGCCGACATTGTAACCGTCGCAAATGGTGCGGGCGGTTTCACAGATCCGGTACAACTCGTCCGGGGGGATGACATCTTCATGGGCGGCAATCTGGAGCACGGAGTCGGCACTGGTGTAAACGATGATCCCGTCGCCGTTCATCTGTTTTTCACCCAACTGGTCGATCACCTTGGTGCCGGAAATCCCCAGATTTCCCAAGACCGGGTGTCCGGTGCGGCGTTCAAAGGATTCAACCAGATCCCGGGGAAATGACGGATAGTTTTGAGGGAATGTCTGAAAGGGGCGGTCAAGGACGATACCGGCCAGTTCCCAATGTCCCGTGGTGGTGTCTTTACCCGGCGAACGGGCCTGCATCACCCCGTAACCGGCCATGGGATTTTGGCGTGCATCGCAGCCGGGCAGATCATAGCCAAGAAGGTTGGCGGCATTTCCCAGGCCCAGTTTTTGAAGCCAGGGCCATTTTTTTCCGGGCAGATGTTCACAGATACGAAGAGCGGTATTGGACCCGTCATCGCCATAATCCGCCGCATCAGGCAAAGCCCCCATGCCAAAGCTGTCTATGATCAGAAGAACGGCTCTCATTAAGTTCCCATGGATTTAATAATACCCGCACCCGCACTGGCCCCGATGCGGTCGGCACCGGCCTCTATCATCCCCAGGGTGTCGGCCAGGGTTTTAATTCCGCCCGAGGCCTTTACTTTTAATCGATCGTTTACAACTTCTTTCATCAGCGCCACATCCGCCCGGGTGGCACCACCGGTTGAAAAACCGGTGGATGTCTTCACAAAATGGGCACCGGCCCGTTCAGCCGCTTCACAGGCCGCTTTTTTCTGTGCATCCGTCAACAGGCAGGCCTCGATGATCACCTTTACCTCCCGCTGGCGGGCCGCGTCAACAACCGCTTTGATATCGGCTTCAACCCGGTTCGTATCTCCCTGAATCAAGGCACCGACGTTGATCACCATATCGATTTCATCTGCCCCGTCATCAACTGCTTTTTTTGTTTCCATGGCCTTGATCTCCGAGGTATGTGCGCCCAACGGGAATCCGATCACGGAGCAGACCTTGACCCCCGAGCCTTCCAACTGCTTTTTCACCAGCCGGATATGGACCGGGTTGACACAGACACTGAAAAAACCGAATTCCCGGGCCTCGTCACAGATGCGGATCACATCCTGTTCGGTTGCCCCGGGTTTGAGAATCGTATGATCAAAATATCTTGCAAGCGTTTCAGGTGTCATTGTCTTTCCTTTTATTATTCAATGGTTTCATAAATCAGAGAATGGGGTTTCGGCGGGCTTTGGCCGATAACAATTGCATTGTGGAACTGCTGAATCGCGGCATCCAGATGGGTTTTATCGTTTATATAAAATGTGGCAAGGATATCACCGGGTTCCACTGCATCACCCAACCGGGCTCCCATCCAGATTCCCACGGCCGGATCAACGGCATCGTTCTTTTGTCTCCGCCCGGCCCCAAGCAACAGTGCACAGTTTCCGATCCGGTCGGTTCGGATGGCCGCGATATGGCCTTTTGTCTCGGCCTTGATGCTGATGATCTCATCCGGTGCCGGCAGAAGACCGGTATCTTCGCAAATCCGGGGGTCTCCGCCCTGAGCTTCGATCATGCGTGATAGTTTTTCAAGTCCCTTGCCCGATGTCAGTGCCTTTTCAACCCGGCCCATCGCCGATTGTTCGTCTGTCTCCAATCCCCCGGCCCGGATCATGTCGGCTGCCAAAGCAAGGGAAACCTGCCTGAGATCCCCCGGATGTCTGCCCTGTAAAATCTCAACAGCCTCTTTAACTTCAAGTGCGTTTCCAACGGCATTTCCCAGGGGCTGGTTCATGTCCGTGACCAGGGCCGTCATCTTTTTCCGGGCAGCCTGCCCGATCCGGACCATCAACCGGGCCAGTTCCACGGCATCATCACGATCCGTCATAAAGGCACCGTTCCCGGTTTTGACATCCAGGACGATCACATCACTGCCCGACGCCAGTTTTTTGCTCATGATACTGGCTGCAATCAGGGAGATATTATCAATTGTTCCGGTGACATCTCTTAACGCGTACAGCAGCTTGTCAGCCGGTACCAGTTCACGGGTTTGACCGATAATTGAAATGCCGCAACCGGAAACGATCTCTTTGAACCGGTCCATGTTTAAACCGGTCATACACCCGGGAATAGACTCGATTTTGTCAATGGTTCCCCCGGTATGCCCGAGGCCCCGGCCCGACATCTTCGCCACCTTCAACCCGCAGGCCGCCACCAAAGGTGCGGTGATCAGGGTGGTGGTGTCTCCCACACCGCCGGTGGAATGTTTGTCCGCTTTTATCCCCGGGATATCGGACAGGTCGATAATATGACCGGAATCACGCATGGCAAAGGTCAAATCCCTTGTCTCCGTTTCATCCATTTTTGAAAACCAGATGGCCATAAGCAGTGCAGAGACCTGATAATCCGGGATATTTCCCTGAACGTATTCACGGATAAAATACGAAATCTCCCGGGCGGACAGACGATTACCGCCCCGCTTTTTCAGAATAAGATCCAGAAAATGCATGTATCATCCCTTAGGCATCGAGTAAAAATAACCTATCCATCTTACTTGTCTTTTTATCCGTATTCTTCGTTGGGGAAAGGCTTACATAGCTCGTTATGCGAGCCTTTTCCC
>JANQML010000301.1 GCA_028280105.1 Desulfobacula sp.
GACACCGTCCCTGAACAGGCCCGCGCCCTTGCCGCATACGGAAGAGACACGCTTGGTCTGGACGTTGAAATTGTAACCGATCCCCGAAAGGCAGTTACAGGGTGTGACATTGTCGTGACATCCGGGCCGATCCTTAAAAAACCCCATGAGACGATCCGGTCCGGCTGGGTGGATGAGGGAACCTATGTCTCCTGCGTTGATTTTGATTCTTTTTTCTCAAGAAAGGCTTTAAACCAGGCAGACAAGTGGACCACCGATAACCTGGCCCAATACAATCATTACAAGGATAATGTCGGTTTTTTCATTGATTGCCCGGATGTCTACGCAGAACTGGGTGAGCTGGTTACCGGCCAAAAACAGGGCAGGCAGAATGACAAGGAAAGAACGTTTGCCGCAAATCTGGGACTTGCAATGGAAGATATGGCCGTCTGTCCTTTGATCTTTAATCTGGCCAAAGAAAAAAATATCGGTACCTGGTTAGAACTTTAACGGTTTTAAAAACAGCTATAAATAAGGAGATATACTGATGGGCATGTTTACAGATGAACTCTATTTTAAGCCAAAACTTCAGGTGATCAATGAAGACCAGATCAAACAGCTTCACATGGCAACCCTCGAGGTATTGGAAAGGACGGGTATCAAACTGACCCATCCAAAAGCGCTTGAACTTTTAGCCGGTGCCGGTGCCCGCGTGGAAAAAGACCGGGTACGGATTCCGTCCTGGATGGTGGAAGATGCCATCCGCAAAGCGCCGAAACGGATCGTTCTGGGAAAAAGAACCGGAGAAAGGACCGTGATCCTGGAAAGGGATAAGTCTTATTTCGGCCCCAGCCTGGACTGTATCGATTATATGGATCCGGCCACCCATAAGCGGAGCCGGTTTATCAGTCCCCACGTTGAAACCACGGCAGCACTCTGTGATGCATTGCCGGGCTTTGACTGGTGTATGACCATTGGTATGGCAGATGATGTCCCGGCTGACATTGCAGACAGAATCGTGGCACGGAATACCATGCAGTTCTGTGAGAAACCCCTGGTGTTCTGCTGCAAAGATACAAACAGTGTAAAAGATATTTATGACATGGCCCTGCTGCTGTGCGGCAGCAAGGAAAAATTTGACCTGGCCCCAACCATTGTCCATTATTCAGAGCCGATTTCACCGCTGGTTTATTATGATCCGGCAGTGGATAAGGTCCTGTTCTGTGCAGAAAAAGGGATTCCCCTGATCAATTTCCCGGCTCCCCAATCCTGTGGCTCGGCTCCGGCCACCTTTGCCGGAACCATTGTCCAGGCCAGTGCCGAATCCTTGAGCGGACTGGTCATGCACCAGCTTGCCGGCCCGGGAGCCCCGTTCATTTACGGTGCCTTTACAACCATTATGGATATGCGGACATCTATTTTTTCCTACGGCGCACCAGAACTGAGTCTCATGACAGGTGCCCTTGCCCAGATGGCCCAGCACTACGGACTGCCCTTCTTTGGGACGGCCGGCGCAACAGATGCCAAGTTCTGTGATGCCCAGGCAGGGGCTGAAGCGGCATTTCAATGTTTAAGCTCAGCCGCCATAGGATCCGGCCTGGTCCATGACTGCAGTTCCTGGATGGATCACGGCAACCTGGTCTCCCCTGAGTTCATGGTGCTTGTGAATGATGTTGTGACCTCTGTTAAACATTACATGGAGGGTATCCCCGTCACAAAAGAAACCCTGGCCCTGGACATCATTGATAAGGTCGGGCCCGGCGGCCATTATCTGCAGGAAGAACACACCATGGATCATTTCAAAAAAATAAAATACTCAGACCTGTTTGAACGGCAGGTCTATGAAAACTGGAAAAAAGCCGGAGAGATTAAATTGGAGCAACGGCTCCAGGAACTCACCCTTGAGAAGATGAAACACCGGCCCAAACCGTTATCCGATGACGTGGTCAAAGAACTAGACCAAATGGAGTCGGCCTGGCAATAAAACCGATGAAACAGGGGCGGCCGGTCTTCCCGCCGGCCCATGATCAGGGGCAAATGGCCAACCCGGATATTTCATGACAATCTGAGTGAAATATCCGGGCTGATAAATTCTTTTATGAGGTGAATATGCAATATCAAACCAGAGATTTAGGAATCAAACAGATTTTCACACGAAAGAATCACACCTGTTACGGAATGGGGATCGGCATTATGATTCTGGATGATGTCTATCCCGGCTTCCCGGGAGATGTCCGGAATGCCAGTGCGTTTCCCTATCCGATTCAATACGAGATTGTTGAAGGGATCGACATTAAACAATTGCTCTGGGAAGCAGACAAATCCCCTTGCCTGGAGCCGATACTAAAGGCGGCCAAAAAACTGGAGAGAATGGGATGCCGTGCCATTGCAGCGGAATGCGGGTATTTTGCCTACTTCCAGCCCGAAGTAGCCGATGCCGTGGAGATACCGGTCTTTATGTCCAGCCTGTTACAGGTTCCGTTTATCCAGCAGACCATCGGGCCTAAAAAAGATGTGGGGATTCTCTGTTACCAAAAACAGTTTTTAACCCAAACCCACCTTGAAAAAGTGGGGATCACGCCGGGCAGTAATTATCTGATAGCCGGGGCCAGTGATGATTACGGATGCACGGAACTGGATAAACTGTGGAGCTGGGAGGTCCGCCCTGAACGCCCGGAAGCCGTCTATGAGATCCAGGAGCGCCAGATGGTGGATGCCTGTGTGGATTTTACCCAAAAAAATCCCGATATAGGGGCCATAATGCTGGAGTGCACCGGCATGCAGCCCTTTGCCAGGGCCATCCAGCAACGGGTTGATCTGCCTGTCTTTTCCTGGGGGACGATTCTGGATTATACCTATTCCGTAGTGGCCCACAGGGATTATTACGGGCATGTATAACAGCGGCTCACATCAAGCGTCATAAAACGGCCAAGTGTCCATCTTCTTCGGCCCCAAAATTTTGCAGTAGATGCCGGCTAAAGCGGTGGCCCGGTGACTTGAAGCTGAGACCTTCGCGTTTTCTGCGATGAGGTTTACTCCATAGAAAATTTGAACTGATATTTTCAATGGGGATTCCCTCAGAGACCAGGGCCGAAACGATCCAAATGGCGCTTATATTTTTACTTACACATGAGCATTGTAACAATTGGTTATTTTTGGTTATTTTATTCTTTTGACTTAATATTTTTTCCATCTTCTGTTTCTTTTTTCTACTTTTTTTGACAATTCTTTTCAACCTGCCATATAAGGTGACCGGTTTGGGAGCGGTATGTGCCGGTCGCTTTTATGCTGAATAAAAGAGCAAGACAAATTTGTGAGGGAAACAAAGGAGTAGAGAATAATGAAAACAAAAGGTTTATTTGCAGTGGCTGCCTGTTGTCTGGGGCTTATCTGTGGGCCCGGGCTGTCAACAGCCGAAGAAACACCCGATGATCTTTTTACCCTGGGTGAAATTGTTGTGGTAGGGAAATCAGGGGTTCAGAACATTGCCATCAACAATACGGTAACCGCCGAAGATATCCAGGAAATCGGGGCTGTGAATGCAGCCGAAGCCCTGCAGCATGTCCCGGGCGTAAACGTGGTTCGCACCAGCAAAGGTGAAATGAATATCAATATCCACGGGTTCCAGCAGAAAGACATACTGGTTCTCATTGACGGGGTACCGTATTACGAAACCAAGAACGGCCCCCTGGACCTCCAGCAGATCCCCGCCGGCATCATCGGCAGGATCGAAGTGACCAAAGGGGCGTCTTCGGTGCTTTACGGACCAAATGCCCTGGGCGGAGTGGTAAACATCGTCACTAAAAAAGGGGTAAAAGGCACTTCGGGTGTGGTCTCGGTCGAAGGGGGCCGCGGCGGATACGGCCGGGGCACTGCCACCCTCAACTATGGGGCGGAAAACGGTTTCTCCGTTCTGGGCTCCATTGACTACCGTACCCGGGATGATCTCTACTTCAGCGATGACCATGATCCCCGGGAAGCCAGCATCCGCTTCAGAGGGCCGTCGGACGGTCGTCCGAATCCCCGGGTGATTGACGCAGGGGATAAAAAGGACAACTCGGATCTGGAATCCCTGAATCTCTGGACCCGCATGGGATATGAACCCAGTGAAAACCTTGAACTATACACATCGCTATACTATTTTGAGATGGAGCGGGGCCGGCCCTTCAGCGATGTGCACAACAGGGTATTCAACTTTCCCGGCGGTTTTTCAACTTTCGGCCGGTTCGATGAATACAAGGATACCGGGATTGATTTCGGCGGCCGGTATTCGATCAACAAACAGTGGAACCTGAGAGCCATGGCCTTTTATCACAGCCATGTGGACGATTATACGTCTTATGTCAGTGAAGACCTTGAAACTAAAATAGCCACCAGTACCTGGGATGATGACGCATGGGGGGTTTCCCTGTTTTCTGATACGGATCTGGGGAAATACGGCCTGCTCTCATTCAGCGTTCAATACCGTGACGACCGGCATCAGGACCGGGATGATGTGGACCTGGATTGGGAGTATTCCGAGTCCAGCACCCTGACCTTTGCCGTTGAAGAGACTCTCCAAATCGGGCAGTTCACAGGGATCCTCGGGCTGGCTTACCATGATTTTGAAGTGGATAGGATCGCCAATCTGGACGGATATTCAAAACGCAGTTTTGATCCCATGGCCGGCCTGACATGGACCGGGCAGAGCGGACTTGAAATTTTCGGTTCCGTTGCCAAGAAAACCCGGTTTCCCACCTTCGCGGATATGGAGGACAACAATCAGCTATACCGGCTGGATCCCGAGGAAAATATCAACTACAGCCTGGGTGTCAAGCACCGCATTGCCAACCGGGTAAATGTGGCCCTTTCCGGTTTTTTTAACGATATCGACAACCG